>CAMDVY010000006.1 GCA_945878745.1 Klebsiella pneumoniae
CGCTTACGGCATGACGGAAGTCGGTGGCGTCATCTCCTTCAATCATCCGTCGGAAACACTGGATCAGCGTCTGGATGCCTGCGGCACGCCGTTTCCTGGCGTTTCTCTCCGCGTCGTCAACATCGAGACGCTGGATGACCTGCCAACCACCGCGCGCGGCGAACTCTGGATCAAGGGTTATTGTGTTTTCAGTGGCTATTACAAAACCCCGGAGAAAAACGCCGAGGCTTTTCACGATGGCTGGTTCCGCACCGGCGATCTGTGCAGCCTCGATGATCGCGGCGCGATTCGTTTCCATGGGCGGATCAAGGACATGCTGAAAGTTGGCGGTGAAAACGTCGCTGCCATCGAAATAGAATCCCACTTGGCAAAACACCCCGCGGTGAAAATGGCACAGGTCATCGGTGTGCCGGACCCACGCCTCGAGGAAGTGCCTGTTGCGTTTGTCGAGCTGTTACCCGGCAAGATGGCAACGGGCGAGGAGATCATCGCCCATTGCAAGGGGCAGCTGGCCAGCTTCAAGGTTCCGCGATCGGTTCACTTCGTGACCGAGTGGCCGATGTCGAGCACGAAAGTGCAGAAGTTCAAACTGAAAGAAATGGTAGCCAAGGCGTGACTATCCTTCGCACGCACAGTGTAGGGAAAGAGCAGCGAGGGCCCGCCTCACCTTCGCACGCACAGTGTAGGGAAAGAGCAGCCAAGGCGTGACTGGCCTTCGCGCTCCCGGTCTTCAACAGTTTGGCGTCAACGCGCCCGAGCCGCCGACAGTGCTGCCGCCATTTCCGCGATAACGGGGCTCACGTGCTGATCGGACTGAATGCCTTCCCAATAGGTGGTCATGCCAGCTGTCATCAGGTCATCACGCGCAAATACGGTCGCAACAAAATTGGTCACGAAAAACAGTGCCGGTGCCAGCGCCGCATCAGCCAGCGTGAGCGTTTCACCCATCGCGTAACGCCCCGTCGCCAGCCCTGACTTCGCGCGACAGTGATCGATGAAGGTGAGGCCCTTCTGCAATTCGACAAGCCTGGCATCGACGAAGGCTTGATCCCGAGTTTTGCGACTGGCGTGCGCCGTGGTCTGGAACATCGGCCCACACACATACAGATCGGTGTAACGGGTGATCAGTCTGGCCTGCGCGCGGGCCAGCAGATCCTGCGGCCACATCGACGGTTCGGGATAACGGTCTTCCAGATAGTCACAGATGGACTGCGACTCGGGTATCACCACCCCATCCACCAGCAGTGCGGGAATCTTCCCCGTCGGATTGAGTTCTTTGTAATCAGCACTGCCCGTGCCACCGGGCGCCGAGGACAGTTGAATGTCCTTGATGCCCTTGGCTCGAATCTGAATGCGGACCCGTGCGGCAAAAGGCGACAGGTCACCTTGAAACAGCTGTAATGACATTGGAAATCCTCGATCGGTTTGAGCAAACAGGTTTGAGGTAAGGGAGAACGAGAAGGACTCACGTTGTACCAAGCCTGCGAACGCATCTTACGTAGCTGAACAGCCATTGCCACGCCAGATCGCTTCGTGGTTCTATTAAAGGAGTTTCTGGGAAGAGAACTGGCCTGGGCTATTCATGCATAGTCCGGGGGGGCAATTTCGACCAATCGGGCATCCCGCTGGTTTTGTAGTCTAGTCATCAGCGATATGTCCCCACACTCATGATCAGGGGGAGAAGCTTTTGAACTATCAATCTACTGCCGGTTTCCGCAAGGGATTACTCGCCATCTGCCTTGTCGCAGGTTCAACAACACTGCAAGCCAACGAAATCGAAGAAATCGTTGTTACCGCCCGCGCCGTGGAAGAGTCGGTGCGCGATATCCCGGTGGCAATCACCGCCGTATCTGAAGAAAGACTCGACCAATTTGCACTCGAAGGGTTCATGGACCTCGAGGCGATCACGCCTCAACTCAGCATCGGGCGCGCCACCAGCGGCAGCGGTGCCTCCATCGCCATTCGCGGCATCGGCTCGACACCCAGCAGCATCGGGATCGAACAATCGGTCGCCGTGATCATCGATGGTGTCTATTACCCACAAGGCCGGGTGATCAACGAAGGCCTCTTCGATGCAAGTCAGGTCGCTGTCCTGAAAGGACCGCAAGCACTCTACTTCGGCAAGAACGCAACTGCCGGTGTCGTTTCAGTCACCACCAACGATCCCGGTGATGAATTCGAAGCCAGTGCGCGCGTGAATCACGAGTTCGAAAGTAAGGACACCACACTGGAAGGCATCATCTCCGTGCCGATCAATGAAAAGATCGGCTTCCGCCTTGCGCTGCAGGGCTCGGACATGAAAGAAGGATTCATCAAGAACAACTCGCCAGCTGGCGGTGACCGTTACGGCACCCTGGATGCAGCAACCGGTCGTATCGATTTTTTTGATAACCCGAAGGCCACGGATTACTTCCCTCAGGAAGAAACCAAGTACGCCCGGCTGACCGTTGCAGGCGATCTCACAGAGCAGTTCCACTACAACATCAAGGGCTCGTACGGTCAGTTCGAGCAGGGTTATACCGGCGGTGGCGAACTGTTCGATTGCCCCACGCTGAACGGCGTTGCACACACTTCACAGCGCGTAGCCGTGCAACCTCCTGGTCGACAGACGCCATTGTTCGCCCCCATTGCCAGACCAACTGTTGATTGCCAATTTGATGGCTCGCGCGGCTGGAATGACATTCCACCCGCAATTGCCGCAGTCAATCCGCTGCTTGACCAGTTCGGCAATGGAGATGCCGGCGAAAAGTACACGTCGTATGTCGTTACCGGCACGTTCGACTATGCCTTCGACCAGGCCGACCTGAGGACCATCATCAACTACCACGATCAGACCATGAAGTGGGTAGGTGACCAGGATGGTGGAGCAGTCACGTCGATTTACGCCGCCGAGAAGAATACCTTCGACAACTTCTCCATCGAGCCAAGGCTGGTGACCCGATTTGATTCTCCGTTCAACTTTGTACTGGGTGCCTACTACCAGAGCACTGATCGCTTCTTTGACCAGGACGTCATTTTCGCTTTCATACCAGTACCCGGTGTGGGCGTGCTCGGGCCACGGAACAGTGCGACACTTGCCGATTCGGCTGACGAATTCACCGCGTACAACAAGATCTCGACAACCGATGGTGAAACGATTTCCATCTATGGCGAAGTGGTGTGGGACATTGCTGACCAGTGGCAATTGACGACTGGATTGCGCTACCTGGAAGAAACGAAGGACTCCATTTTCTTCCAGCCCTATGTGAACCCGTTTGTGACTGGCCTGTTCATCCCCTTCAATCCGGCCAACCCGGCTACCACGGTCGCGTTTGACCAGAAGTTCAAGAACGCCATCCCGGAAGCAACCCTGCGCTGGGAGCCGAATGACGACCTCACCTTCTATGTCGCGTACAAGGAAGGATTCAAGTCAGGCGGCTTCTCCAACAGCGCCATCCTGAGCAACCTTTCCCCTCCGGGCGGATTCGATTTCGTTTTCGATCCCGAGCAGAACAAAGGTGGCGAGGCAGGTGTGAAGGCGTCGCTGTTCAACAATTCGATGATCGCGTCCTTTGAAGTCTTCTTCTACAGTTTCCGCGATCTGCAGGTCGACTTCTTCAACTCCCAACAATTTGCTTTTGTCACAGAGAATGCCGGTGGATCTGAAACTTACGGTGCAGAAGTCCAGGCTGACTGGGCCACACCGATTGATGGCCTGACGGTGGGCGGTTCGTTAGGTTTTCTGGAATCGAAATTCACCGACTTCGATAGCTTCTGCTTTGTGGGTCAGCGTCCGGATCAGGGCTGTACGCTGCTGCCCGGCCAGAACGAGGCCAATGTGCGTCAGAACCTGAAAGGCAATACACGCCCCGGTGCACCGAAGTGGTCTGGTCATGCCTACGCCAGCTATGATCGACCGATCGGTGATTCACTGGTGATCGGCATTGTGGGCAACGTGCAATACAAGAGCAGAACCATTCTCAGTGCAACCAACCCGACCGCCACCTACAAGCCTTATGTCACGTTCGATGCCAACGTCCATGTTGGCAGTGCCGATGGCAAATGGCAGGTCGCGCTCATCAGCAAGAACCTGAATGACGAGCTGGCGATTCGCGGCGCAGGCAACGTGCCCGGCACGGGTGGTAACACTGGAACTGCCGAAGGGTTCGGTGGTGACCAGTCAGGTGGCGCAATTCGCGGGCGTCAGGTCGAACTGGAGGTGCAGTGGCGGTATTGAGCCCGAGCTAGCCACGTCTCGATCGCGATCCGGAGTCTTCGGATCGCGATCAGGTCAACCCAACGCAAAACCGGGGTAACTCTCCCCGGTTATTCCCTTCAGGCGCTGCACATAGTCCGGCCAACCGATATAGGGCATGAACACCCTCGGCTTGCCCGGTACGTTGGCACCCAGATACCAGGAATTGCAGCGTGGATAGAGCGTTGCTTCCGACCGCAGATTCACTGTCCCAACCCATTCATCCTCTGCATCAGCCATCGCTTCAATTCGCGTATAACCGCGATTGCCGAGCCACTCGATCTGCTCAGCGATGAATGCTGCGTGATGTTCAACGCCTGTGATCATGTTAGCGAGCACCGATGGGCTGCCCGGCCCCGTCATCATGTAGAGATTTGGAAACCCTTCCGTCATCAGTCCCAGGTAGGTGCGTGGCCCTGCCTGCCATTTCTCCCGCAGCGCCAGATCGTCCCGACCCACGATGTTCATGCGCAACAGTGAACCCGTCATCGCATCGAAACCGGTGGCAAACACGATGGCATCGAACTCGCACAGCACGCCTTGCGTGACGATGCCGGTTGGTTCAAGCCTCTCGATCGGGTGCTTGCTGATATCAACCAGATGCACATGCGGGAGGTTGTAGGTCTCGAAGTAACCGGTATCTGCACACAGGCGCTTGCACGCGATGACACCCTGAGGACACAGCAATTCAGCGGTAACAGGATCATGCACCGTTGCACGAATCTTGTTCCGGACAAACTCGCCCGCCATGTGATTGGCTTCAACACTCATCATCAGATCGCTGAACGCGCTGAGGAACATGAAGCCCCCCAGTCCCCAGTGTTTTTCAAAACGGGACTCTCGTTCTTCCGGTGTCGCAGTCAACACGGAATCGGCATTACGCGGATAGAACGCACCAAATGCTGCCGGCTGGTTCCAGTTGCGCTCGCGCAGATCGCCGTAGTTCGCCTTGATTTCCCTGGCCTTCTCTGGGTCCAGAGCAGCGTTGTGTGCCGGAATACTGTAGTTCGCAGTGCGCTGAAAGACCGTCAATGCAGCCGCCTGCTCGGCAATCAATGGAATGGACTGGATTGCCGAAGAGCCGGTGCCAATCACCGCCACCCGCTGGCCGGTGAAATCCACACCCTCGTGCGGCCACGCGCCGGTGTGATAGGTCTTGCCAGCGAAACTGGTGAGCCCTGGAAAAGCAGGTGTATTGGTCGATGACAGACAACCCGTCGCCATGATCAGAAATCGACTGGTCAACGTCTCCCCTGATCCTACCCGCACCTGCCACTGTGCATCCGATTCATGCCAGTTGGCACTGACCACTTCCGTGTTGAAGCGAAAGCTCGACTTCAGGTCGAAACGATCAGCAACATATTGCGCGTAAGCCAGTATTTCCGGTTGCGGCGAATAACGTTCGGACCAGTTCCATTCCTGCTCCAGCTCCTTCGAGAACTGGTAGGAATATTCCATGCTTTCGACATCGCAGCGACAGCCGGGATAACGATTCCAGTACCACGTACCGCCCACGTCACCACCCCGTTCGATGCCCTGGACTTTCAACCCGAGTGCTCGCAGTCGGTGGACCATGACCAAACCACCAACTCCGGCACCAACGACAATGGCATCGATAGTCTTTGAAGCGCTTGTCATGATTCAGTGACCAGCCGCGCGGCATCACGCAGTTCCTCGAAGGAGGCCTGGATGCACTCTGAGTAAAAACCCGGGTCCGGCAACACTTCCCGGCATGATGTGAAAGACACGGCAATTTCGCCGCAATAGCTGAACACCGGATGGATCAGGGCCATTCCGTCATAGATCGGTCCAAGACCCACCATCTTGACGGCCTGCGCACCTGCGAAGAACAAAGGGCGCTGCGGTCCAGGCACATTGGTCACCACACAGTTCATCATCGGCGTGGTGTAATCAGACAAACCCATTTCGGTGTACATGCGTGCCGCCAGCGCGGCCACTGACGAAGGGATGAACTGGGAATAGTCCGTCATCGTGCGTGCACCGATGGCCGCAGTCATGGCCTTGGAGTTCATCGCGGCTTCATGCACAACCTTAAGTCGCTCCAGCGGATCGCCGATGTGCGTACCGAGCGCGACCAGCATGCCGGATACCTGATTGCCGGCGCTGCCCCCCTGCTCACTGCCACGCACCGAGACTGGCGCCATGGCGATCATCGAGTCTTTCGGCAACTCCTGCTTCGCGTCGAGGTAACGACGCAGCGCGCCACCGATCAATGCCAGAACTGCATCGTTGATGGTTGCGCTTTTGACCGCATCCTTGATGGCCTTGACGTCCGCTATCGCAAACGACCGACCATCGGTTACCCGATGGCCCGTGATCTTGCCGTTGAAACGGGTGCGAGGAACGACACCAACCGGTTTCAGCTTTTGCGAACTGAGGCCCGCACTCAGCTTCATCATGCCGGGCATCGAGCGAGCCATCGTTTCGAAGAAGCGCGTCGGCTGCGTGAGATTGTTGAAGTGCGTTCGCATGATGAGTTCGATAGCCGCTGGCTCAGATTCGCCTTTCCAGGGCTGCGCGACCGGCTTGTTCGGCGGATCAGCCTCGAGATCGTGCAGATACGAGAGAATTTCCGCACCGGAAGCCCCATCGATGATGGCGTGATGCGTCTTGGTCAAGATGGCGAAACTGCCTGGAGGCGCGCCTTCCACGTTGTCGAGCCCTTCGATCACGTACATTTCCCACAACGGACGGGTCAGGTCCATGGGGCGTGAATGGAGCCGCGCTGCCTGAATGCACAACTGGCGCCAATCACCGGGTTTTGGCAGTGCGATGTGCCGTACATGAAACTCGAGGTCGAAGGCATCGTCTTCGATCCAGTACGGATGATCGAGATTGAATGGCACATGCACCAGCCGCTGCCGAAACACCCGAGAGAGATGCAAACGGCTTTCCACATGTGCGAGAACATCCTTGAATCGCACAAACGAGCCAGACGCCGAGCTCGGGTCGTACACCAGAAATGAGCCGATGTGCATCGGCGACTTTGGTGTTTCAAAGTACAGAAACGATGCATCCTGTCCTGACAACTGCTGCATGAATTCAATCCTCGCCAGTGGAGCGCGGCGGCGCGGCTATTTCTTGGTAGTGCGGTAGTCGCCGAAATCCTGATCGCGCTTCGACAACGCATCCGTCAACCCTTGGCGCAGTTCCGCAAGATGTGCCTGGGTGGACGCGGTGAACGTCGCCAGCGTCTGCATTTCAGTACCGGCGCGAATGCCCGCACGAATCCCCATGGCATCCATCTGTCGATGCACGGCACGCTTGTTGATCTGCTGGATGTCAGTCGGCACTTTGGCAACACGCTCGGCGATTTGCAGGACGCTGTCTTCCAGACTGGCCAGCGGAAACGACTTGTTGGCAAAACCGCAGTCCACCGCTTCGATGCCAGTCATGTGATCGCCGGTCAGCATCAGTTCCATCGAACGACGAAGCCCGACGATCCACGGATAAAACTGGTTATCCGGCGGGCTGATAGAGCGCACCACGGGATAGCCAATCTTGGCATCTTCCGCCACATAGACGAGATCACACGCAGTGGCCAGCTCAGTGCCGCCCGCCAGACAGTAACCATGTACCTGAGCGATGACGGGTTTGGCGAGATCCCAGATCTTGAAAAAGCCATCCACCACATGCCTCGGCCAATTGCCAAGGCCACCTGCAGAGTAGAACGGTTGCTGTTGTGCAAGATTGGCCTTGAGATCGTACCCTGCCGAAAAACACTCACCGGCGCCACGAATGATCATCACTCTCACAGACGGGTCCTGATCGCCCTTCTCAAGCGCGTCAAACATTTCGGTACGCAGTTCATTGGATAACGGATTGCGTTTGTCCGGTCGATTCAGCGTGATCCTGCGTACCTGCGGTCGCGGATCGTCAACGATGATTTTCTGGTAGCTCATGATTCCCCCTTTTTCCTCTGTTATTCACTCTTTGTAGGAGCGGTCTCCTGACCGCGAACAAGATCTCCCACACCACAACCCATCCAGCCAACTCAAATCGCGGTCTGGAGACCGCTCCTACAGATTGGACCTCAGCACTCCCACGGATTGGATCAGAACCGGAAATTCTTTCCGGTAAAGGCTTCGAAGGTGCGCTGCAGATCTTCCGGTTTGCCGGCCAGCGGCGCGATGATCGAGGTGTGCACACCGCCTGCGGCATCCTCGCGAATGCGCTCACGCACTTCGTCCGCCGAGCCAATGATGCCGATCTCATCGATCAGCGCATCGGACAATGCACCCGCTGTCTTGTTACGATCCTTGGCCGCCCAACCTTCACGAATCGTCGCAGCCGCTTCCTCGTGTCCGGCCCACGCCAGGAATTTGTTGTAAACCGGCGTCGCGTAGTACGGCGCAAACGCGGCGCGGAACAGACTCCGGCCATATTCCTTGTCGTCAGTCACCAGCACCATGGCACGATTCACCACCTCGACCTGACGCCAGTCCTTGCCCGCCTTGCCGGCACCGATCTTCACGTGCTCGATCATTTTTGGCAGCGCGCTCTTGGGCCACAGGTTGAAAATCACACCATCACCGACTTCAGCGGCCATCTCGATCATGTTCGGACGCAGGCAACCCACATAGATCGGTGGCGGATTTTCAGCAGGCGCCTGCCGGTAGCCGTGGCTGCGCAGTGTCTCCCCGGAGAATTCGGTTTTTGCACCGGTGAGCATGATGCGGACCAGTTGCGTCGTTTCTTTCACCCGCGTGAGGGGCTTGTCCAATGGAATGCCATTCCACTGGCCCATGATGGTTTGACTGGATGAGCCAAGCCCCATGATGAATCGACCGGGTAACAGCTGGCTGATGACGTTGGCAGATGCTGCCAGCACAGACGGCGATCTCGTATAAACCGGGGTCACGGCGACGCCAATCCGCAGTTTCGTCGTGTGATGAGCCAGCGCAGCGATCTGAGTGAGCGTATCCGGGGCCCCGGAATCAGAAAACCAGGCATCCGGAATGCCGTTTTCTTCAGCCCATTTCAGCCGGGCCAGTGTGTGTTCAAGTTTTGGACCCGCCGGTACGGTTACCGCGACGCGCTTGGCGTGGCTCATGTTCTTCCTCCCAATGGCTACAAAAGTGGTGTGTCCCTGCACAAGACTCGCAGATTGCAGTAACCCAGATCAAGGCGTGTGCATCGCCGTCGTCGGACCGGCGCGGTTTGTTATCATCCCGACCCATCCACCCGGGGTAAAAGATGACTGACGTTCAACTCACCGCAGTACGCAACGCCCATCGATTCGACGAATCGGTATTGTCCCGATACCTGCAATCCGCGATTCCGGATTTTGTCGGACCGCTCACCGTTCGCCAGTTTGAAGGTGGCCAGTCGAACCCGACCTTTCAGCTGATCACCCCTGCCAGAACCTACGTACTGCGCAAACAACCGCCGGGGGAGCTCCTCCCCTCCGCCCATCAGGTGGACCGCGAATATCGGGTCATGGCGGGTCTGGCAGGAACCGCTGTACCGGTGCCAAAAATGTACTGTCTGTGTGAAGACACCACCGTGATCGGCACCAAGTTTTACGTCATGGAGTTCGTGCAGGGCCGGGTCTTTGCCGAAACGACCATGCCCACGCTGACGCCTCCGGAGCGGCGCGCAATTTTTCTCGACGTGGCGCGGGTGATGGCCGAGCTGCACAACATCACACCCGAGGCGGTCGGTCTAGCGTCATTCGGCCGACCCGGCAACTACTTCGATCGACAAGTCAGCCGTTGGTCAAAACAGTATCTCGCCTCGCAGACGGAACAGCTGGAGGCGATGGACGTCCTGATGGCATGGTTGCCCAACAACATTCCCGAACAGGGGCCGACGGTCATCGTGCATGGCGACTATCGACTGGGGAATGCGTTGATCCATCCCACCGAGCCTCGCATCGTGGCTGTGCTGGACTGGGAACTGTCGACACTCGGTGATGGTCTGGCTGACCTCGGCTACCTTTGCCAGGACTACCATGCCAAAGCCTTCTACGACGCCGGGCTGGCCGGTGCCGATCTGGAGTCCCTAGGCATACCCACTGAAGACGAGATGGTGGCGTACTACTGCAAGCACGCGCATCGTGAGCAAATCGAGAATTGGCCGTTCTACCTGATCTACAACCTGTTTCGATCTGCCGCGATCGGTCAGGGTGTCTACAAGCGTGGTCTGGACGGCAATGCAAGTTCGGAAAAGGCACTAGAGTTCAAGGACTCGGCACGGCTCAAGTCGGACGGTGCCATTCGACTACTCAACGCCCATCTGTCGTCGGCAGGGGACCGCTAGGCAGCGGCTTTTCAGGCATGCCGTTCATCGTCGGTTGGTCGACGATCCCGGTTTCGTCCAACGCATCAAGATCATCCTGCGCCACGGCAGGCAGAAGACTCACGTCGTCAATGAACAATGCACCCGCCTGGCTTCGATCAAACTCCAGGATCAAGGCAGCGATGTTCGTCACATCGATGTTCTTGAACAACGTCGATTCAAACGTGTAGCGCTGAAACACCGGTTCCGATGGCTCAATATCATCGAGCCAGGCGTGTTTGCGGGTCTGTTCTTCCACCGGCGCACGCAGCACGCCCTGCAGGGACAGCGGCACGCGCGCACGTTTCCCTTGACGATCAACCAGTACAACGCTGAAGTCCAGCGTCTCAGGCGTTTCCCACTCCGCCGCCTCATTCAACTCCTCATTCGATAGGGGGCTGTCGTTTGCCATGGCCATCGAGAAGGCGATGGCGGCTGGCGCAGCTGGCAGCGCATCAAGAACAATGGAGTAACTCGGAACCGTCTTCTCGCTCTGTCGATCCCAACCAATCAGGGCGGCTGCAGAATTGCGGGGTGCCCATTTCAGCGCGACCTCAGTTTCTCGCCACAGTGTGAGGCCGTTGGCGTGGATCCTCACACCGGGTAGTGAACCACTTTCCAGGTCCGCGTCATTCTCAAAATCGGCCAGCACAAGGTCCCTGGCGGATTGAAAGTCAGTCACAAGTTCAACCGGAGTGTCGAGCCAGGGCGCAGCATGAGGTGCCGAAGAAAAAACATCCCGATACGCGGTGTGTCCCAACAGTGTGTCTTCGAGAAATGCAGTGAACAGACGCGTCGCCAGCCGGCGCTGCAACTGCGCATCCATGATCGGCGCCAGGTTGAGGGCCATCCGACCTGGCCACCCAAAGTCGGCACGCCCCCAACCTGTATTGAACTGACCATGATTTGCACCATGCACATAAACGCTGCTCTTGTAGCAGTCGAGGCAGGCATCAAACGCGACACGCGCAAATTGCGATGTGCCCATGAAAGACTGCACATCACCATCGAGGCTGCCATGCACGGTGAGATAATTGACGTCGACGATCCGGGTCTCTCGATCGCGTGGCCGATATTGACCATCCGCAGGTGCGATGGCGACCAGCCCGCGTATCCCAAATTGATAGTCGAACGTCTGGCGCGCGTCATCCGGATAAACCGGTAGTCGATTGAATAGTGCGGCCGTGGCCACCGCTTCACCACCACGTGAATGACCGATCAGCACCACGCGGTCAAGATCGAGTCGGTGATGAAATGGATTGCCATCAACAGTGTTCCATTCGGACAACTGACGAAGGTGCTCGAGCAACAGCCACCCCCGCGCATCGTTTTCCTTCTCCAGTCCGCCATCAATTCCGCTGAGCATGTCGGCATAGGAGCTGTTCAGAAAATTCTCATCCACCGAAACGGTAACCAGGCCGCGTGACGCAAAGTGCTCGCCAAGATAACCATATCCATCGTCCGAAAAATCCTCCATGTCGTGATTGCCATGCACGATGAGTACCACCGGAAACGGGCCGTCGCCGTCAGGCATCCAGACACGGCCGTTGAGGGGCAATGCGGTTGCATCAAAGCCCCAGTAACGCGTTCGTGCCTGGCCCGCATAACCCTCCCATCCATCGATGAACTTCGAGCCATCCACTGCATCGGACTTGAGCGTTGCCGACGGTCCGAATTCGGATCGATGCCGATCATTCCCTGATCCGTAGGAGAGCGTTGTGACTGTGAACGGACCAGACTTGCCCGGATCGGGCAGATCAATCGCTGGTATGGCCACATCGGGACGACTCGCGGCGACCTGCTGCCAACCCGGCATGATTGACAAGCTGATCAACGTCACCAGCGAAACAAGCCCTGCCAGCATGGTGATACCAGGCATCCAGCGCCAGCCACGCGCCAACCACAGTGCAAGACCACCACCACACAATCCCGCACTCAGCATCACACACAGGACAAACGTCGCTTGACCTTTCACGGCCAGGTCAACCGGACCTGTCAATACCAGAAGCGCTGCCAGCAGCAACCAGAAACCCCACCAGAAACCTGGGTTGAGGCGTCGCAGGAGACCCGTGAGTACAAAGCCTCCCAGCGCAACTCCCAGAGCGATGGTTATAAGAACGATGCTGCCAAGTGCCCGCTCAGCAGAGAAACCGGGAAATGCAAACGTCACAAAGGCGGTGGCGAGAACAACCCATCCCAACCGATGGAGACCGCGACCTGCACCTTGCCAACCACGGGCATCGATGCGACATGCAGTCCTGAAACGTTGCCATCGGCTCTGTGGGTTCCTCATCGTTCACCCCATCGCTCACTCGGGTCCGCTGCTTGAACGATCGGCTCAGCTGATCGTCTGCGCGTACCGAATCCCGCGCTTCACCCGCTTTGCCAACGACCAGCGATGGACTTCCGACGGGCCGTCATAAATTCGGAACGCACGAATCTCACGGAATACCTGCTCGACGACCGTGTCTCCACTCACGCCGGTTGCGCCGAGGATCTGCACGCAGCGATCGGCCACCCGAAACAAGGCTTCCGACACAGCGGTCTTGGCCATGCTGCTTTCGGTTCCACCCGGCGAGCCGCTATCCAGGACCTTTGCACACCAATCAATCGTCAGTTCGCTCTGCTTGAGGTCGATCAGGTTATCGGCCAGCATGAAACCGACACCTTCGTGTTCAATGATCGCCTTGCCAAACGCGTGTCGTTTCGTGGCAAATTCCGCTGCGATATCGTGCGCCCGTTCAGCCGCTCCCCACCACCGCATGCAGTGTGTCAGCCTGGCCGGTGCCAGCCGGATCTGTGCGTAACGAAAGCCCTCATCCAGCTCTCCCAGAATCTGCTCGGCCGGGACGCGTACACGATCAAGCGCTATCACACTGTGACCACCGGGCATGGACGAATCGATGGTATCGAGCACACGTTCGATGCGGATGCCGGGTGTTTTCATATCGGCCAGGAACATCGTG
This sequence comes from Klebsiella pneumoniae, assembly GCA_945878745.1. GTDB lineage: Bacteria > Pseudomonadota > Gammaproteobacteria > Pseudomonadales > Azotimanducaceae > SYFY01. The sequence goes on from CAMDVY010000006.1 coordinate 13,501, forward strand.
GCCGATTTTTCGGTGCGCGCCATGATGATGCCAAACGCGGCACCGTCAGCGCCGGTGATGAATGTCTTGCGGCCACTGATGACCCAGTCATCACCTTCCTTCACTGCCGTCGTCTTCATCATGCCAGGATCAGATCCGGCACCACCGTCGGGTTCGGTCATCAGAAACGCAGACCGGGTATCCCCTGCCGCCAGAGGGCGCAGGAAACGATTCTGCTGTTCTGGTGTTGCCACCTTGTGCAGGAGATGCATGTTGCCTTCATCCGGCGCCATGATGTTCAGCGCGATACAGGCCAGCGGAGAATAACCGGCGGCCTTGAATACCGCCGCCTGTTCAAGGTGCGTCAAGCCATAGCCGCCGAGTTCCTTCGGCAGATGCGGCGCGATGAGACCAGCCGCGCGTGCACGGGATACCAGACGCGCACGGAGCGATGCACTGGGTCCGTGACTATGATGGGTCGCTTCCGCACGGGATTGCGTTTCGATCGGAATGATCTCGTCGATGACAAACTGGCGCACACGCGCGGTCAGTTCCTGGACTTGGGGGGAAAGTGCATCACGCATCAATTCTTACCTTGTTCACTTCTGAAAAATGAAGAGGCCAGGACTTGCCTGGCCTCAAACTCGAACGGCGCGAGAAAGTGCCCTACAGCATTTCTTTCGCGATCATCTCCAGCACTGCAGGTTGCTGGCTGCCGATCAGCATGCTGCCAACCTGGCCCGTCTTGCCAGCCGCTTTCCAGCGCTGCAGACGATCACGAATGCGATCTGCGGGCCCTACCAGATGGCAGGCATCGATCAGTTCTGCGGGTACCGCTGCCATGGCTTCGTCCTTGCGACCGGACAGGAACAGATCCTGGATCTTGATCGCCGCTTCTTCGAAGCCGAGGCGTTTGCAGTAGTTGTTGTAGAAGTTCTTGCCTCGCGCACCCATGCCGCCAATGTAGAGCGCCATGTTGCCGCGAATGGGCTGCATGCAGGCCTCAACGTCATCACCCATGATGGCGGTAACAAAGGGCGCCACGTCAAAATCAGCCAGGGTTCGGCCGCTCGTGGCCAGACCCTTGCTGATGGAGCCGCCAAACACCGAGTACTTGTCGGGATCCATCCAGATCGGGAAAAACCCGTCTGCGACTTCTGCGGCGCCCTGCACGCCCGCTTCGGTGATCGATGCAGCGTAGATCGGAATACGGTCTTCAGATTTCAGAATGCTCTTCAGCGGACGCCCAAGGCCGGTGGCACCAGGACCTTTGTAGGGCAGCTGATATTCGGTTCCTTCGAAGGTCACCGGTCCTTCACGGGCAAAGATCTGTTTCATGATGGCGGTGTATTCCTTGAGGCGGGTCACCGGCTTGCCGTAGGGCACCCCGTGCCAGCCTTCAACCACCTGCGGACCGGATGCACCGAGGCCCACGATAAACCGTCCGCCGGAAAGCTCCGACAACGTCATCGCAGTCATGGCAGCCATGGCCGGTGAACGCGCCGGCATCTGCATGATCGCCGTGCCGACCTTGATCTTGGTCGTCTGCGCCAGAATCCAGGCTGCGGGGGTTACGGCATCGGAGCCATAGGCTTCGGAAGTCCAGACCGAGTCGTAACCCAAGCTCTCGGCACGCTTGATGCCATCCAGGTTCAGACCCATTTTGCGACCGGAATAGCCGCTGATCAGGCCAAGTTTCATAGCTGCGCTCCTCGATGATCCGATTTGATGAAAAACAGTGGCCGGCAAGATTAAACGGATCGGCGGAAAGTTGCACACGACCCCGGCGTTGATGCTTACTCGCACCCATGGATGAGAAAAAGACAGAAGCCGGTCAGACCGAGCAGGCCGAGCACCTGCCGGCACTGCGCAATAGTGTGCCAGACGCACTCGCCGAAGCCGACGATGACGTACAACTGAGCCCTCTGTCGATACAGGCCGCGGCACTGATCCGATCCACGGAAGCGCTGTCCAACATCTTCTGGATCTCGCTCGGTGGCACGGTGCTCACGATCTTCTTTGCCGGGCTCAATCACCTCAATTTGAATGCCAATTCCGATTACATCTCGCTGGGCGAGTACCAGGTCCCGAAAGCCATCCTGCCCCTGGCGGCACTGAGTTTTGCGCTGTTCGCCTTCTGGATGACGTCCAATCGGCTGTCTATGCTGGCTTACGTGCTGGAAACGACACGCCTGCCGAAAGTCATGGTGTACGAGATCTTCCACCTCAATCCTCCGGTGCTGCACATCTTTGACCGCAACAACGCACTCCCTTGGTCACCCTTCACCGGGATTGCCGTGCTGCTCCTCAACTGGGGTGTCTTTTTTGGCAACAGTCTCTCGCTCACATGGAGCGTAGCCGTTCAGCAGGCCGCCATCGTCGCCAGCTTCGACTGGGAACTCCTCGTCGGATTTTCGGTGATGATCATCGCCGTGATGATTTACGGCGTCCGAACGATTCTGCCGCCACTGCGCAGCATCTTTCATCGGCTGCACCAGGTGCCCATTCACATTGGCTGGCCACGCTGGACACTGGCTTTCATTGCCCTTGTCGGAGTGCTGGTTGCCAACAACATCGATCAGATCGACATCGATGATGGTCCGGACGATCTGATCGGACCCTCGATTGCCAACGCCATCGACGGTGAGACGCTGCTGGTCAATGGCGTTGAAATCAATCTTTTTGGCATCGATTCCATGGAGCGTGACCAGATTTGTCAGAACGCGGAGGGTGTCGACTACCCATGTGGCCGCGCTGCGGTCATGGCTCTGCAAAAACTGATCCAGAACAACCAGGTGGTCTGCCTGCCCTTTTTCGCCGTCAGTCCGACGCGGGTAATCGGGGCCTGCGAGATGGTGGTCGACAAGGTCTCGCTGCCAACCTCCCCGAGCGACTTTCTGGAAGAAGAGTACCGACCCAACAGTCTGTCCCGGCTGATGGTGGAGCAGGATACGCGCTGACGATCGGATACGGCCGCGAACTCTTCAACGAAGAACAACGCCAGGCGCAGGTCTTGCGCTCGGGCGTCTGGGCGGGCAGCTTCGAGCCACCGGCACTGTATCGGTCGAAACATCCCTGATCGATCGGGAAATGATCTGTTAGGGCAGCTCTGAATTGGCAGAGCTGCCCTAGTGGTGCATGGATGCACCACCATTTTCTCTGCGTGAAACGCTGGGTCTCTTTTCGAAGAGAGGGGCGAGGAGCGCGATGCGCTCCGACCTTCGCATTTCGCCTCAGCGAATTGCTTGTTCAGCGGATACATAGATGCCATGGCAGCGCGGCGCAGATGGACGTGCGCCGTGCTCTTCTGCGGACTAGATCCTTCCAGAGAGACAGTGGCTGATCAGACCATGCGCTCCTTTGCCAGCAGATCCTCAGCATAGGTGCGCGAGGCAAGATAGTAGTGCAGCGCAGCCCACAGCCATCCCACCGTGACCATGCACATCAGTGCATAACGCATCGATTCCTTGCCGTAGGTCACCGCAAACTGGTCGGACAGAAAGCCAACCAGTGGTGGGCCGATACTCATGCCAATCAACGTCGAGGTTGTCAGTAACAGCGCAGCCGCTTGCGCTCGCATGTTAGGCGGAGCCAGGCTCTGGATATGATTGAAAACGAGTGGAAGGGTTGCCGGGATCAGCGGGCCAATCATCACCAGCACCATGACGGTCGAAGCGGTTTCGGCGTTGTAATACACCAACGCTACCACCAGGTGCAGGAGCAGAAAGATGGCTGGCAGTCTGGGCGCCCAAGGCGACTGGGCGGCAATCAACCGGTCGGCGATCCAGCCTGCCGAGTAGTAACCCGTCATCGCCAGCAGACCTGCTGCACCAATCATCGTGCCGATACTTGAAGGCGCCAGACCAAAACTGCGTTCCAGGAACACCACGTCAAAACTCTGGGCACTCACCGCGATCACCCAGATCGAGTAAGCAATCACCGTGTGAACAAATGCCGGCAGTTTCACAAGGAAGCGAACGGTTTCGCCAAAGCTCGCATTGGGAATGGTTTCAACTCTGGTCTGCCAGTACCCGCGGGTTGGTTCTTTCAGAAACCGCCAGATCACAAGGGCCAGTAACAAACCCGGTATACCGACGATGACCAGGACCGTTTGCCAACCGAGGTATTCGCGCCCCCAACCACCGATCATGGAGCCGATCGCTGCGCCTACCGGGAGCTGGAAGGCAAAGATCGCAAAGGCTCGAGCGCGGCGTTCAGGCGCTACAAAGTCGGTGATGAGGGATTGAGAAGCAGGTCCGCTGCCTGCCTCGCCCATTGCCACCGCAGCCCGTGCCATGGCGAGGGTCAGAAAGCCGACGGCAGCAGCCTGCACCATGGTCATGGTGCTCCAGAAGGCGAGGGCAATGGCGATGATGCTGACCCGTTTTGCCTGATCGGCAATGCGTGCAATGGGAATCTGGGACAGCGCGTAGAAGATGCCGAACGCGGGTCCGGTGAACATGCCGAGTTGCCAGTCGGTGAGCTGCAGGTCCTTGGCGATTGGCACCAACAAAAGGTTGATGATGGAGCGATCAATCAGGTTGACTGTTGCCACACCCAACAACATGCCCAACGCAAAGGTGGTGTAGCGCTGGCCAAATTCAGGTTCGCGCAGCGCAGGTGTGAGCGGTACGCCCGACTGTGGTGAATCCGATTGAGCCATGCGTGATTCCAGTGTGGAAAAGGTCAGCGTGGACTCGCGCCACCACCAACACGATTTATTCTACCGTTCATGCGGCAGCTTGCCGCATCCGGAGCGAGGTAGATAGACTCAACTCCTGGTACCTGGAGGAACGGGAGGCTCGGGAGTCACGGTGCGCGCCTTCGCAGCAGTCAACGCCTGCTTCAGTTCTGCTTCGCAGGCGACCAGTTGCTGTGCAGCCTCTCTTCGTTGCTTCTTGCCTTCGTCAGCGATGCGCAACGTATCGTCGATTGTTGCGATCAGTGCATCGTTGGCCTTTTTAACCGAAGCGATATCCACCACATCGCGTTCTACCTGCATGCGGATGGTCTGGGTCGAACTGCGTAGTGTATCGGTGTTCGCCGTAAGCAAGTCGTTGGACAGGTCAGTGGCGCGCGTGAGCGTCCCGCCTGCTTCTGCAGATCGTGCAATAGTCACCGCCATTGCCAGTTGCTGGCGCCAAAAAGGAATCGTGTTCGCCAGGAAAGTAACGTGCCTCTACGACCAGTGCGAGCCAGGATAGCGCCTCAGCGCCCCACAAACTCGCCAGTGCGCCTCCGATGGTGAGCAATTGAGACATGCCAAGGGAGACACCGCCAGAATCACGGCCATCGCCAGAGGCAGCGGCAGGACGAACAATGCTGCAGCCTTCATAACGGGCGCCCTCACGCGGCCTTAGCCGCGTGGTCGGCGGACGGAGTGAGCGCGACGTTCTGCGCAGCCTTCTTTGATCGCTTCATCCATTGATCGCTTCATCCATTGATCACTTCATGCAGGCCGGGAGCGGAGGAGGGCGCGGGATTTCTGTATCGAAGCCCGGTCTTCCATAGACAGCTGCACCGACGCCGTTGTGTACAACAGGCTGGCTTGCACGGATCATCGAATGGGTGGCTCGCCGGTCCTGGCCGCATCTTTCGATTGCAGCAGCTGCAAGCGTTTCAGGCCTGCATCCGGCGAGGTGGTGTGTCGTGCCAACAGGTTGTAAAAGCCGGGTATTACGTACAGGGTGAACAAGGTTGCCACCGAGACGCCAAAAAAGATTACGACACCGAGCACCACCCGACTTTCCGAACCTGCGCCCGTTGCCAGCATCAATGGCACCGCGCCCATGATCGTTGCCAGCGAGGTCATGAGTATGGGCCGAAGTCGCTGGGTCGACGCGTCGATGATCGCTTCGCCAAATGGCATCCCGCTGTCACGCCGCTGATTGATGAACTCGACGATGAGCACTCCGTTCTTGGCAGCGATCCCGACCAGCATGATGATGCCGATCTGGCTGAAGATGTTGAGCGACATGCCCGTCAACGCCAGGCCGATCAGTGCACCAGCCAATGCCAGCGGCACGGCAATGAGAATGACCAGCGGTTGCACGAAACTCTCGAACTGGCTTGCCAGCACCATGAAGACGATCAGCATGGCCAGGCTGAACGTGAAGAGCAGCGTGCCGCTGGCTTCACGGAATTCCAGCGACTCGCCTTTGTAGTCGATGTGCGCGTCTTCCGGAAGTTCACTGCGTGCAGTCGCGTCCAGGTAATCGAGAGCCTCACCCAGCGAATACCCCGGTGCAAGGTTCGCGCTGAGGGTGATGGCACGAATGCGGTTGTAACGTTCGAGCGATGCGGCACCCGCACGGCTCTGTACATCGACGAGGTTGGCCAATGGCACCAGTTCGCCAGTCGTGTCCGAACGGACGTACAGGTTGTACAGATCACTCGCCGATGTCCTCTGGTCAGCACGGGCTTCGAGTACGATGTCGTACTCCTCGCCATCGCGCATGAAGGTCGTCACACGTTGCTCGCTGAGCATGGTGGCGAGCGTTCGGCCGATTGTCTGCGTGGAGACACCGAGCGTCGCCGCCCGCGACCGGTCGATGCGCACGATCATTTGCGGCTGGTTCTCCTTCAAATCCGTGTCGACGCGAACCAGGGCCGGGTTCTTTTCCAGCGCCACCAGCAATTGATTGCGCCACTGAATCAGCGTCGGATAGTCCGGACCACCGATCACGAACTGGACCGGTCGGTCGCCACCGCTTCGCGACAATCCGGAGCGGGTGAAGGCAAAGGCGCGGACGCTGGGCAAGTCCGCCCACAGGGCACTGGTCTTCGCCGCCGCCTCGGCGGTACTCATGGTCCGCTCCTGCCAGGGTGCCATGCTGACCACGATCATGGCCGCGTTAGGCGTCGTATTGCCAAAGCCGGGAATCCGGGTCAGTACCCGGGACGCAATACCAGCGTCAACGAGCTCCATGACGGGGGCTTCCACCTCAGTCATGATTTCGTTCATGCGCGCAGCACTGGTACCTTCCAGCGCCTGCACACGCGCCATGAACATGCCCTGATCCTCCTGCGGCGCATACTCTTGTGGAACCACGTTGAGCAGCCAGGCAATCAAGACGAGGGTGGCCAACGTGATGGCGGGTGCAGCCCAGGTTCGCCGAAGGGTGACATCGAGCGATGTCCGGTAACCATGCTCCAACCGGCCAAGCAGGCGATCACCCCAGCGGGACAGGGCGTTACCCTGTTCGTGTGGTCGTAACCAGCGGGCACACAAGGAAGATGTGAGCGTCAGCGCCACTACGCTGGAGATCGCCACCGCTGCGGCA
>CAMDVY010000007.1 GCA_945878745.1 Klebsiella pneumoniae
TGAGACGGTAGGTGTCTTTCGGAGGCGCTGATCCGTGAGTCGGCACTTGCGTGGTGGCCTGTCGGAGGGACGATCAATGCCGCGATCGATTGGCCCGATCAACAAGGTTTGCCTGCTTCCCATCCATCCTTCAAGATGCAGGCCATGAAGTCCCCATTGGCTGACAACTTGTCCGGCGGAACGTACTGAAGTGGTTCTCGTCACCCGTGCGTTACCTCGTGATGCTGCTGGTCTGATCGATAGCACAAGCTGGTGCGAGTCGATGTGCCGACAGCATGTCTGGTTGCAGATCGGCAGGCTGTTCGATGTCTGCCGTTATCTCGAGAGCCTGCCAGAAGGTCAGAAGTATCTCCAGCGAGGGTTTTCGCTGGCCGAACTGGTGGCAAGCCTCAAGATCGACAACGAGGCGCTGATTGCAGCCTTGTTGTACCGACCGCATCGTGATGGCCTGCTGTCCATTCGAGATATCGAAGCTCGTCAGTCCGATGAGGTCGCAGCGCTCGTCGAAGGTGTCTCTCGCATGGCGACGGCCAACTTTCTCGACCTTTCCAATACCCCAATGCTGACCAGTGAACGCCAGGACCAGGTCGAGAATGTCCGGCGAATGCTGATAACGCTGGTCGACGACGCCAGGGTTGCCGTGATCAAGATCGCCGAACGGGTGGTTGCCCTGCGGGAGGCCAAACAGGATGCGCTGTCCCGTCGCAGTCGCATTGCGTCGGAGGCGCGCCAGGTGTTTGCGCCGTTGGCAGGACGCTTAGGAATCTGGCATCTCAAGTGGGAGCTTGAAGATCTCTCGATGCGGTACCTCGAACCGGAGGTCTATACCTCAATCGCAGCACAACTCGATGGCAAGCGGATAACGCGGGAGACCCAGATTGCTACGCTGGCGGACGATTTGCGTGCATTGCTGCAACAGCATGGCATTACCGCTCAGGTGTCCGGTCGCGCCAAACACATCTACAGCATCTGGCGGAAGATGCAATCCAAACAGCTCGGGCTCGACCAGGTTTATGACATGCGGGCCGTGCGTGTTCTGGTGGAAGACCTGGCCAGCTGTTATGCCGCGCTGGGTCTCGTGCACTCGCAATTTCGTCACATACCCAGTGCGTTTGACGACTACATCGCTTCTCCCAAGGACAATGGGTATCGGTCCATTCATACGGCCGTCATAGGTGCGGATGGGAAGCACCTGGAAGTGCAGATCCGGACCCATGAAATGCACGATGAAGCCGAACTTGGGGTCTGTGCCCACTGGACGTACAAAGGTGATGGTGAGGAAGATCGAACCATTGGCGCCAAGATGGAGTGGTTACGCCACGTGGTGGAATGGCATGAGGAACTTGGTGGTCGACGCAGCCTCGGTGAAGAGATCAGTCGTTCCATGCAACAGGAGCGAATCTATCTGCACACTCCCAAAGGTCATGTCATCGACCTGGTCGCCGATGCGACGCCCATCGATTTTGCCTATCGTGTGCATACGGACGTTGGTCATCGCTGCACCGGCGCGCGAGTTGATGGCCGCGAAGTTCCGCTCAATTACCGGCTGCAAAACGGCGAGCGTGTGGAGATTCTGACTGCGCCCGCACAGGCGCCCAGACGGCTGTGGTTGGAGCCGGAGGCTCGTTATGTTCGTACCCATCGCGCTCGCAGCAAAATCCAGAGTTGGATGAAGGCTCGGGGCGATCAAGTGAATCGCGCGGAGGGATTGGCGGCAATCGATCGTGCTTGTGTGCGATTGCATGTTCCAGTGCCGACCCCTGCTGCCTTGCTTGAATTGGCCAGTGCTCTTGGAGAACACGACCCGGAGCGACTGTTGGTAGCACTGGGCATCGGCGAATGCCCGGTGCGGCCGCTGATTGCTGCATGGCTCCATGAACTTAGCATCGGAGCAGATCAACCGTTGACAGCTGCGGTACAAAGGGTAGGGCTCACGGGCCGGAATCGACACGGGTTGTTGCTTGACGTGACTCGGGTAGTGGATGAACTCGGCATTTCGTTGCAAGGGTCAACGGCGAGAGTGGTCCCACCAGATTCCGCCGAGATCAGCCTCGAGTTCCACGCGGATGATCTCATCGAGGTTTATCAGCTGGTTGAAAATCTACGACCATTGGTCGGTGTGACCGAAGTGCGTCGTGAGCCTGGTTCGGCGTAACGCTGGACGAAGAACTCAATCAAGGAGAAGACAATGCGAGTGATTTTGTTGGGGCCACCGGGGGCTGGAAAGGGCACACAGGCTCAGTTCATCAAGGATCATTGGAATATTCCGCAGATTTCAACCGGTGACATGTTGCGTGCTGCCGTCAAGGCAGGCAGTGAGCTAGGCAAGCGGGTCAAAGCCGTGATGGATTCCGGTGCCCTGGTTTCTGACGAGATCATTATTGCGCTGGTGAAGGAGCGCATCACCGCAGCCGATTGCAAGGCCGGCTTTTTGTTCGATGGTTTCCCGCGAACGATTCCGCAGGCTGAAGCGATGGAACAGGCTGGTGTGCCGATTGATGCGGTAGTCGAGATTGCTGTTCCGGATGAAGAACTGGTTCGGCGGATCAGCGGTCGACGTGTCCATCCGTCATCGGGCCGTGTTTACCATGTTGAATTTTCGCCCCCCAAGGTTGCAGGCAAGGACGATGTCACCGGTGATTCGCTGGTTCAGCGTGATGACGACAAGGAAGCAACCGTGCGTGAGCGAATCAACGTGTACAACGCCCAGACCAAGCCACTGGTCGCGTTCTATGAGGCAAGAGCGGCACGGAAAGCGCTCGCCTACCATCGAATTGCAGGTGTCGGCTCGGTAGATGACATCAAGGCTGCGGTGCAGAACGCGCTGAAATGACGCGAATCACCGATTCCTGACACCAGATCTGGTTAGATCGGACTCACAGGCTGCTCAGCAAGAGCACGGTAACGTGGTGACCTGTCGGCAGATCACCACTGGCCGCAGGAATCTCCACCAGGCAATTGGCATCCTGAAAGGTGGTCAGTCGATTCGAGCTCTGATCCCCACGGATGCGCACCACTGGCAGGCGTCGAGGGTCAGGCAAGCTCAGGAAACCGCGCTGATATTCAGTTCTGCCCGATTTGTGGCTGACCGGTGACAGCAGTATCGCCGGCAGGCGAAGTGGTGGTTCCGGCCTTGCGCCACAGGCCCGCAGCAGCGCGGGTTTGGCGATCAGCAGCCAGGTGACAATCGTGCTCACGGGGTTGCCGGGCAGTCCGCAGAACCATGCCCGGCCTATTCGACCGAAGGCCAAGGGCTTGCCCGGCTTCAGATTCAGCTTCCAGAACGATAGCGTGCCCAGCGTTTCCAGAGCCTGACGGACATGATCGTGATCACCCACGGAAACGCCGCCGCTGGTCAGCAGAAAGTCGTGCTCACGCGAAGCATTGCGCAGTGCCGCCTGAGTTTCGACCGCGCTATCGGGCAGGTTGCCAAGGTCATGGGCTATGACCGGCAAGCCCTGCAGCATGGAGAGCAAGGTGGTGCGATTGGATTCATAAATCCGACCTGAAGGCAGCGCAGACTGTGAATCATCGGCTTCAACCAGTTCATCACCGGTGGAAAAAACGCCGACTGATACGCGTGACAAAACCTGCACGGTGCGTCGACCGTCGGCAGCGAGTCGGCCGATATCAAAGGCGGTCAGTCGCGTTCCGGCGGCAGCCAATGGTTCACCCATCGTCACGTCATGACCAATCGGACGAATGTGGTCGCGAGGCTCAGGATCGCCGCTGACCTCGATGTGCTCACCACTGGTGGTGCAATCCTCCTGCAAGACGATCCGACCGGAACCCGAGGGAACAACCGCACCGGTCAGGATGCGCACGCATTCGCCTTCACGCAATTGACCCGGCCAGGGCTTGCCAGCGGCACTTTCACCAACAATTTTCCAGCGTGAGCCGCGCACGTCCGACGATGGCGCTATGGGAAGAGCGTAACCGTCCATCGCTGAACTGGCGAACGGGGGTGAAGGATGGCGGGCTGTTTCGTCAGCGGCCAGTATCCGTCCATTCGCGTCGCGAATCCGCAGCCCTTCCACAGTCTCTTGCGGCTGAATTTGTGCGGCGATCCGCTCCAGGGCGACGTTCAAGTCCAGTGCTTCGTTAATGTTCGCGCTCCTTAAAGCTGGTTGAATTGCCAAGGTTGGAACACTTTGAGTTCCTCGCCCCTCAATATCAAAAAATCCCCGCATTTCACGTCAGAAAACGGGTTGCTTCCTTGCACCACAACGGCAGGTCTGAATAATCATGCCCTCCCCAGATTGACCGGTGGACGTGATGACCACGCTGATTGCGCTTGATACCTCGGGCGCGCTCTGTTCGGTGGCCTTGCTGCATGATGGCGTGTTCCACCAGTTGACCCGGAACGTGGTGCGCAAGCACAACATGGTTGTGCTGGAAATGCTGGATGCCCTCTGCAGCAACGCAGGTATTCTACCCGCTGTGATTGAAGGGGTGGCATACGTCCGTGGACCTGGCTCGTTTACCGGAGTTCGACTCTGTGTCACAGCAGCCCAGGCGATCGCCATGGCTGCAGGTGCTCGAGTTTTTGGCTGTACCACCTCACGGTTGCTCGCTCTCCATGCGCAGACCCTGGGCAGTGCGGCTGTTGTCTCGGTCGTGCGTTCACGTGGAGAAACCTGTTACCTCGCAGCCTTTCAACAGTTTCCAGGCACGACGCTGTTGCAGCAGGTTGAAGAGGAGGTCCTGACGGACTGTCCACCAGCCTGGCTGAGCGATTACGCAGAAATGACAGGGGAACCACCGGCGTGGTTACCTGCGTCATTCAAGGTACTGCCCATGGACGAAACTCCCGCCCTGACACTCCTGCATCATGCGAGCGTGGACTGGCCGGTGACCGAATGGGCGCCCGTCGAATCGGCTTTACCGATGTACATCGATGGTGATAATCCATGGCGTCCGGTTGCAGGCTGACGAATTGGCCGACACTATCCACGCAGAACATGTACGGCCGCGACTCCATGTGCACGGCACGATGGTCACTGCGCTACTCGCCGAGTGGCCGGACTTTGAGCTCTGTGATGATGACGATCAGTCCGGTGACTGGCCCAGGCTAGTGCTCCGCGATCAACGACTTGCATTGTGCCTTGAACCGGGAGGGTTGATCTGGTCTCCACCCGTGTTTGACAGGCGCCGCATATCCCGACAGTCGCTACTTGCCCGGGCGACCGGCGTGGCTACCAGCAGCAACCTGGCAGTTCTCGATGCCATGGCCGGGTGGGGCAGTGATGGCCTCGAACTCGCAAGCCATGGCGCCAGCGTGACGATGGCTGAAGCGGCGCCAGCAGTCTGGTCATTGCTGCGCCAACGCATCACCGATAGTGAGATACCGATCGCCGGGTTGCACATCGGGGATAGCTGGTCACTGATGGAACAAGCGGTCTGGGACGTCATTCTGCTTGATCCCATGTTCCCCGAGCGAGGTCGCAAGGGTCTTGCGAAGCTACCGATGCAGACGCTCAAACAGGTTGCGTACGGGGATGATCGCCCACTCATCGAATGGGTGGCGCATGCACTGCGGCATACCAGGTCTCGTGTTGTCCTGAAGCGCAGGCGGACGGAAAAAGTAATTGGCAAGCCAGACTGGAGAATCGAGGGGCGATCGATCCGATTTGATGTCTACCAGAGATCTGGTGGTTTCCCTCGGGAGTAAGTCGAATTGCTCACGAGCGTTGAACGGCGCGCAGAAAGTCCGCGTTGATCACACTGCCAGCTGTACGAGCAACTTGCCTCGCCAGATCAGAGGGTTCCAGAAAACCATCTTCGCCCTCGGTCAATGCCCCACGCTTGAGCATCTGGTCAACGAATTGGTTGAAGAGCGTGGCATCAAAAAACTCCGGCGAGTTGAGTCCATAGAGACGGGAGAGTCGCCTTGCAACGTGGCGACTGCGTTCCTGCAAGTCCTTGCGATTCATCCCGCTCTCGGCGCGGGTCAACAGACCGATGACGATGTAAAGGCGTTCGAGAGAAGGCATCACCACCTGAGCGAGCAGGTGCAGTCTTTGGTGGGCTGCGGAGTCGGATCGCGGTGGTTCCCACTGGCCGTTTTCACTTCGAACGGCAAGTTCCTGTCGAAGCATTTCTTCGAGCATTGGCGAAACGAGCGGTTGCTGATCCGGGAGTGACAGCTCAAGTGCAAGGTAGGGATAGATGGTCTCAACCACAGAAGCCAGAGTCGATTGCGCCAGGGCGCGCCTTCGATTGACCAGCAGGCAAGCAATCAGGGAGGGCAGGACCAGCGTGTGGGCCACGTTGTTGCGATACCAGGTCAACAGAATCCCGGTGACTGCTTCGGCAGTGATGATGGTGTCGTCACCATCTTTTTCCAGAGAGATCAGGGCCAGCCTTGCGACCTGCTGCAGGCTGGTTTCGTTCGACCACTCGACGACGTCGTAGCCGGAGAACTTCAGCAAGGACACATAGATTGCGGCCTGCTCCTGGAGGACACCTGATTCAATGGCGAGTTTTGGCGTGGCCAACAGGATCAATGCGGTGAGATTGACGATGTTGACGTGTGCAGTCTTGTTGACCCGTTGCATCAGTTCGTTGCCCAATGCCTGGGCTCTGGCTGTTCCTGCGGGCGGTATGTCGCCGCTGAGCCACTCTTCCAGTCGCAGGGGCTCACCGATGCAAACACGAACATGACCGAATTTCTGGCGAATCAGGCGCAGGCTGCGCAGTACATCAAGCATCGATTCGCCACGCTTGGTGCCGCCCTGAAGTTCGTCCAGGTAGGTGGCGGCTTCCACGAGCTTTTCGTAAGCGAGGTACACGGGCACGAAGGCGATCGGGCGAGGCAGTCCACGCGCCTGATCGCTCAGTGTCATACGCAGCAGTCCGGTCTTGGCCGGTAACAGACGGCCGGTGCGGCTGCGACCGCCCTCGGGGAAGTACTCGACGCTGTGGCCACGACGGAATACCTGATAAAGATATTCCTCGAAAACTGTTCGGTATACGTCGTCGTCGCCAAATTTGCGTCGCAAGAAAAACGCACCACCGCGACGCAGGACGGAGCCGATCACCGGTATGTTCAGATTCTCCCCAGCTGCAATGTGTGGCGGCATCATGCCTTTACCGAACAACAGATATGAGAGCAACAGGTAGTCGAGATGACTACGGTGCGAGGGGATGTATACGAGCGTGTGATCTTCGGCGATCTCGGTGACCCTCTCGTATCCGGTCAGAACTACCCCATCGTAGATTCTGGTCCAGAACCAGTTCAGCAATTTTTCCAGGATGCGAATGGTGGGATGGGACATATCCGAGGCGATGGTATGGGCCATACGGACTGCGCGTTTTTGCAGGGCGAGCCGCTTTTCCGGATTACCACCTGCGTCTTTTTCGATCGCCGACTGAACTGGACGAGAGGTTGCGATCTGATCCACCAGCGTGCGTCGGTGGGACAAGTCGGGTCCCAGGAGTGCTGCGCGTTGGTTGCGTAATCGGACACGCATCAAGCGTGCCATGCGTCGCATCCTGACACTCTCGGACAGGGACATGTCAGCAGCCTGCGCGAGCGGCAGGGACTTGCCAAAGTGGACCACGATGCCCTGTCCGTTCATGAGCATGTTCAGCAGGCGTTTCAGCCGGCCGGTCGCAGCAAACGCCTCGGACACGAGCAATCGCCAGTAAGAATGCTCCCGCGCAGGCGCCCGGCTCCAGAGAATGTTCACCGGCACCAAAGCGATGTCGCTCTCGGTGGCTGATTGAGACAGCATGCGCTGCATGTAGTGGGAATAAGTCACCATGGTGTTGCGACGCAACCAACCGGCTGGTCGGTGCAGAAACATATAACGTCGAGGTTCAGTCGCCCTGCCGATTTCTATGCTGGTGCGAGGAGCCGGCAATCCGTGGATTGAACAAACGAGGTCAAGCAGCGCGATGTCAGTGATCGACCGGTTTTGCAGAATGTAGACCGGATTGGTCCACCGCTCACCGGTTTGCAGGCCGATGATCTGGGGCGTGACCAGTCGTCCGACGATCCAGCGGATGAACCGGAAGCGCAGGTCAGGCAGCGAAGGCAAGATGTGATCAGCCGTTCAGAATTGACACGGTGTGTGGGCTGACATGTCAGCCCACCAGAGAACGGCGAACCAGGCAGCGGACAACGAAGCAGGCATCACTGGGTGGACTGATCGGGCAGCTTGCCTTCAAACAATCGGTCGATCTCGGCTTGTGGCGTGCTGTTGATTTCCACCTCATAGATGTCGTTGTATTTCTTGTCGGTGGCGGCTTGCGTTCCTTCAGCCGAGACGATCACGACCGGCCGCAGGAATACCAGCAGGTTGGTCTTGGTTCGCTTGACGTCCTTCGAACGGAACAGTACGCCTAACCCGGGAATGTCACCCAGCAGTGGAACCTTTTTGCGTGAATCGGTGTTGTTGTCCTGGATCAGGCCGCCAAGCACGACGGTCTGGTTGCTGTTGGCAAGGACCGTGGTCTGGATCTCCCGCTTGGACGTGACAACGTCTGCAAATGCGCTATCACCGACCGGTGAATCAACGACGTTGGTTATTTCCTGGGCGATCTCCAGTCGGATGGACGTGTTGTCGTAGACGTGCGGAGTGATGGTCAGCTGCAGTCCAACGTCTTCTCGAGTCACGGTGGTAAACGGGTTGTTGGCGCCGTCGCCCTGGGTTGTGAAACTGCCGGTTCGGAACGGCACTTCGTTACCCACGACGATCTTCGCTTCCTGGTTGTCCAGTGTCATGAGAGATGGCGTGGACAGCAGGTTGGCATCCGAGTTGGTGGCCAGAGCGCTGACTACCGCGCCAAAAGAAATCGCGTTGCCGTCGATCTTGGCTACTGCAAAGGTTGGTGACGTTGCGGCTGCTACACCACGCAGGATGTTGATGTCACCGGATTCGATGGCATTGGTTGCATCGGCGGGAATAATGGCCCCAAGCAGCTGGCGCAGTGCGCCATCCAGGGCCGTGCTGACGAAAGGTACGGATTCGCCGGTTGCATCGGCTGCGCCGATTTCCACGCCCAGCTTCTTGTTGTCGGTGATGTTGAATTCGACGATGGCGGCTTCGATCAATACTTGAGAGCGTCGGACGTCCAGTTTACTGATGATATCCAGAATCTCGTTCATGGTGCCTGGCTCGGCGCGGATGACGATGGCGTTCAAACTTTCATCGGCGTGAATCGAGGGTTGTTGGGAACCTTCCTCTCCCTTGGCACCTTCAGTGGTGACGATGCCCTTGACGATTTCGGCGACATTTTTGGAGTCCGCGTGTTTCAACCGAATAACCTGGATGGACCCGGCAGTGGTGGCGGGGCGATCCAGTTGATCAACCAGTTTCAGCACTTCAGCGATTGGCCTGGCCTTGCCACGGAGAATCATGGAATTGTTGCGTTCGTTGGCGATGATCTGAACACGGGTCGGACCCTTTGCATTGCGACCGATCTGTTCGGGCGCCAGTTTTTCCAGGGTTGCAACCACGCTTCCAACCCAGGCGTCCTTCAGGTTCAGCACCTGCACGATGTCGTCGTTGGAGACGTCGATCTGCTGGATCATCCTGGTGAGACGTTCGATGTTGTCGACGTGGTCGGTGATGATGACGACGTTCGGCTCATCGATAGGTGCGATATGCCCGTACTGCGGTACCAGCGGCCGGAGGATCTTGACGAGTTCCGAGGAGGCGACGTTCTGCGCCGGGATCACCTTGGTAATCAACTCACCCGCCGAAATCACGCCCTTCATCGAGTCCCCGCCAGGCGACTGTTTTCCGAGCGCCGTCTGCTGAATTCGAATCACGTCCCCGGATGGGGAGGCGGTAAAGCCATGTGAGCGCAGCACTTGAAGAAACAACTCATAGACAGCATCAGCGTGCATGGGTGTGCTGGAGATGATCGTGACATTGCCTTTCAGGCGAGGATCGAGGACGAAGGTTTTGCCGGTGATCTCGGCGACCTGTTCAACAAACTCGTTGATGTCGGCGTTCTTGACGTTCAGTCGCCATTCTTGCGCAACGGCCACGCCGGACGACAGCACGCCGAGCAGCAAGGTAACGGAGAGCCACGTGTTCCGGATATTCATTATTGATTCAACGAGGTGGTGACAAAAAAGCGACGCGAACCGCGCTGCACTTCAATTCTGGCCGAACCCTGGGCCAGGACATTGGCGAGTTCCATGCGGTCACTATCGACGTTCCCGACGGCCTGACCATTCACGGACACGATGACGTCCCCCGGCTGGAGACCAGTCTGCCGAAGCTGAGGCGACTGGGCAAGGTTGCCTACCCGGTAGCCTTGCGCCGAATCCGTTGCGACCGCTGCCACACCCAGCGCTTCGAGGGTGCCTTGAGGATCGGATTCCAGCCGCGACTGATAGTCCTCGATCTGTTGTGCCGCGGGTACCTCCGGTGCAGGCTCTGGTACAGACTCCACCACCTGCTCCGGGATCACGGATTCGTAGGGGTTGTCCATCGAAGCCGGATCCTGCACATACAGGGTGTCCTGATGCCCGAGGTCCAGTGGTGCAGCGAGGTTGGTGCTGAGATGGGGGAAGGTCAGGCGTTCGCGGCTTCCAGCTCGACTGAGAACGACAAAATTGCCATGTACCTCAACCAGTTGCACGCCCCCGGGTAGATCAGCGCCGACTCGGTACAAATGACCGGTCTGACCCTTTTCGGCGATGATTGCCTTCGATTCTGCGCCATCTTGCGTGGCAACAAATACTGCCTGCAGCTCGATTGGTAATCGCGTCTCGACGGAAGGCGCGGCTGTGCTGGGGGCATCCTGAGCGTCTGCCTGTCCAAACAGGTGACGGTCCATGACCGCCTGGATGTTGACTGGGGGCAGGGCGGCAGGGGTGGTGACTGAGTCGGCTACTACCGCAGGATCCGCGTCCGTCCGGCCAATGAAAAAGACCACGGATTGAGCAATGGTAAAGGCAATGCCAGCGACCATGAGCCACTTGGCGACAACAGCCAGTTGCGGGCTGATACTGGCGAACGTTCTCCCCGGCAACTACATACACCCCAGATTTGAACGGCCAGTCATTCTAGAAGACATCCTCGGTCATCTCCATGACGATAACGTGATCGGGCTCGCTTCCCTGCCACGGAATGCCCAGCAGTCGAAACAACAGCACGGTCATGCCCACTTGCAACGTGCCATCGGCAAGCAGGCTGCCCTGTAGCAGAGGCGTCTGGCCGTCGGCGGGGGCGATGACGCCATTCACGTTCCCTGCAGCGCCTTCCATGCGAGCTTGCAGAGCGGGCAATGTGGCGCTGCCGGGAGCCGCCGCCGAACTCCAGCTGACCGAGCCGCCACCCCATGCCAGGAGCCCATCCAGAGACTCCATGGTGCCGCGCTTCCAGACCGAATTGACACGATCCACCAGAATGTCGCCACTCAGGGTCACGCCGTAAGGAGCGAGTGTGTAGTTGATGCTCTGGTTGCCTAGCAATCCACTGCCCGTCAGCGCGAGGCGGCCGATACCCGCGGTGAAGATGCCCTGCAAACTGGTATCCCGACCGGTGAAATCAAAGTCATAACCGAGCTCAAGCGCGAGAAGACGGGCTGGTTTCAGCTTCCAGTTCAGTGTGCCAACACCTTCTCCCTGCAGAACGATCGTTCCCCGACCATGCCAGAGCGAACCGGAGGTGTTGACGATGTCGAGCCCGGGCACCTCATTGGTTACTCGACGCAGCAGGCTGGCCGGCGCCAACCAGATGCTGAAGCCACCGATCAGCAGGGCAGCGAAGATGACGTAACGGAGAAATTTCACGGGGTTGGGAGGAGTCGATGCAGGATATTGGTGTAGATCTGCGCCAGCGGCGCAAGTTCCGACAGCGCGATGCGTTCATCGATCTTGTGGATCGTTGCATTGACCGGACCGAGTTCTACCAGCGCCGTGCCGGTGGGGGCGATGAAGCGGCCGTCTGATGTTCCACCCGATGTAGACAGAGCAGTTTCGATGCCGTTGACGTCGCGAACGCTGGCACGCACCTGGTCCGTGAAAGTGCCGGGCTCGGTCAGAAAAGGGTTCCCCGAAAGTGCCCAGGTGGTGGTGGAGTCCAGATTGTGGCGCGCGAAAATGGCTTCAGTGCGTCGCTGGATCTCGGCCGCTGTCAGGGCATTGGAAAAGCGGAAATTGACCAGCAACGACAGTTCACCCGGTACAACGTTTACCGTACCCGCACCGGCGTGGATGTTGGAGACCTGCATGCTGGTTGGGGGGTAGTTTGCCGAACCGGTGTCCCACACCTCGGCGCACAGTTCTGCCAGTGCAGGTGCCAGACGATGAATCGGATTGATGACCGATTCAGGATAGGCGACATGCCCTTGAATACCCTTCACAGTCATCTCCAGATTCAGGGACCCGCGGCGGCCATTGCGGATCACGTCGCCGGTGACCGCCGTCGAGGAAGGTTCGCCGACCACACAGTAATCGATGTGCAGTGGACGTTTGCCCAGCACCTGCATGACATGACGGGTGCCGTGGATGCTTGGCCCCTCTTCGTCGCTGGTGAGCAGAAAAGCCAGAGTGCCACTGAATTGTCCGCCGTTAGCCGCGATGAAGTCTTCGGTTGCAACCACCATCGCAGCGATGCTTGCCTTCATGTCGGCGGTACCACGACCGTACAGGAAGCCGTCGACGATGGTCGCCGCGAATGGGTCGTGCGTCCAGGCCGTCAGGGGCCCCGTCGGTACAACGTCTGTGTGGCCGGCAAAGGCGAACACCGGCGCGCCATGGCCCCGGGTTGCCCAGAGATTCGACACACCACCAGCGTCCATGCGCTCGAGTGTGAAACCAATTTTTTCGAGCCGCTCGCCGATGAGCTCAAGGCAACCCGCATCATCCGGCGTTACCGATGGCTTTTCGATCAATAGACGGGTGAGTTCCAGTACCCTTGGTGTCAATGTCTGCGTTGGCGCGAGCTTGTCCACGTAAGACTCTTCAGTTGTTGGCATGCAGGGCTTCGTTCAGTGCGATGGCTTTGCGATTGGTTCGGCACTGCACCTGCCCGGTCAATCCATTACGTACGAAGAGCATGTCGGAACCACCTGCGAGTTCTCTAGCCTTGACGGTTTTCACGACGTCACCGTGTTCGTCGATCAGTGTCACAGGTGTACTGGCTGTAATGTAGAGCCCGGCCTCAATGGTGCAGCGGTCGCCCAGCGGAATGCCGGTACCGGCGTTGGCGCCAACAAGGCAGTTCTTCCCCAGGGAAACCTTGATGGTGCCGCCACCTGACAAGGTGCCCATCGTGCTGGCGCCACCGCCGAGATCGGTATCAGCGCCGAGAATGACACCTTGGGAGATGCGTCCTTCGACCATATTCGGTCCCAGCGTGCCCGAGTTGAAATTGACCTGCCCCTCGTGCATGACGGTGGTGCCGTCACCGAGGAATGCACCGAGCCGGACGCGACTGGCGTCGGCGATGCGAATCCCTTTTGGTACCACGTAGTTGGACATGCGCGGAAACTTGTCGACGCTGTGGACCTCGACGTGTCGACCACTCAGTCGCGCTTTGAGCAGCACATCGGTGAGCTCGTCCGCCAGGATCGGGCCGTCGCTGGTCCAGGCCACCGTCGGCAGGTGGGCAAAAATCCCGTTGAGATCCTGGCTGTTGGGCAGACAAAGGCGATGGGAGAGCAGGTGCAGCTTGAGGTAAGCCTCGGCCGTGCCCGTGATCGGACGGTCTTCTTCCAACAAGACGGAAACCAGCCTGGCATCGGACTGGGCAAGTGGTGACAGCACGGTCTGCAATCCAGCGGGCAATCCTGGCAACGCAGCAGCCAGCTCGGCGGCCGACGTCGCCTGGGTGCCTGACTTGAAATGTTTGAGCAGGAACCCGGTCAGTGCCGCGTCCGGCCGAAACACCGGTTGCGGAAAAAAACAGTCGAGCATGACGCCACTGCGACTGTGGTGGGCGATGCCGATTCCCCATGCATGGCATTGGCTCATGATTTGAAACGTCCGGGTGTTGATTCAAGCGCGTACGCTACCATCCGGAAGCGCAGGCGACCAGATCGGCGATCGTTGTGTTCAACGACTTGTGATGAATCGTTGCAGGCGCATCGCGGCTTCCCGGCACTCGGCCATCGAGGCGACCCAGGCAATTCGTACATGATTGCGGCCGGGATTTTGTCCGTCCTGTCCTGGCCGGCCAAGGTACGAACCAGGCAACACGGTAATGTTCTCGGCAGCAAACAACGACTTCGCGAAAGTTTCGTCGTCGCCGTGGGTTGGCACCCACCAATAGAAACCGCCCTCTGGATCCTGATTCGGCGCAGCCGATGGGGCGAGCGCGCGTGTCAGCTCGAATTTCTCCCGATACGCCTGTCGATTTGCACGAACATGCGCTTCATCCTGCCAGGCGAGCGCACTGGCGGCTTGTACATGTGCCGGCAACGCACAGCCCTCGTAAGTTCGGAAAAGAAAATAACGATCGAGGATGCTGGCGTCCCCAGCGACAAATCCGGATCGGAGGCCGGGCAGGTTTGATCGTTTGCTCAAGGAGTGGAAAACCACACAATGGCGATGGCCACGGTTGCCCATCAGGTGACTGGCTTCCAGCAAACCCGCCGGAGGCGAGGCTTCGTGCAGATAGATCTCCGAGTAACACTCGTCGGCAGCGATGACGAAGTCGTACCGATGGGCCTGCTCGATCAGCCATTGCAGTCGAGTGGTCGGCAGGACGACTCCGGTCGGGTTCGATGGTGAACACAGAAAAAACAGTTCCGTCCGTTTCCACACCTCGACGGGTATGGACTCGAAATCGGGAAGATAGCCGTTTTGTGGATCGCTTGGCACGTACCACGGCGTTGCGCCACCGAGCAGCGCCGCCCCTTCGTAGATCTGGTAGAACGGATTTGGCAGGATGGCCAGCTTTCCAGGTGTGCCACTCAAGGTCGCAAGCCCGAATGAAAACAGTGCTTCTCGGGTGCCTGCGACTGGCAGTACTTCTGTCTCCGGGTTGATCACCGCTCCGAACCGGTTCATTACCCAGGCGGAGATGCTCAGTCGCAGTTCAGGTGAACCGCGGGTTGCGGGATACGTTGACAGGTCCTTGCGTAACAGCGGTGTATCGGTCAGCCGCGCCAGGACGAAATCTGGCGGCTCATGTTTGGGTTCCCCAATGGAGAGCGCGATATGTGCAAGACCTGGAGCCGGCGTCACGCCTTGTTTGAGCGCGTTCAGCCGCTCGAATGGATAGGGCAGGAGAGAGTCGAGTCTTGGGTTCATAGCGCCTTCTGCAGATGCCAGTCGAGTGCCTGGCGAATAGTCTGACTGAGTTCGTATGCGGCAGCAGGGTCATAGGCCGTTCCTGCCGCGGTCTGAATTTCAAACAGGTCCTCTGCGCGTTCGCCTAACGTGGCGATGCGCGCGCGCAGAACAGAAACATTGAAATCCTGGAACAATGCCCCGATTTCTGCCAGTAACCCGGGGCGATCCAGGGCAGTGACAGTCAGTGTGGAATAGTTGTTGCCCGGGTTTGTGGATAACGTGCATTCGCTGCGGCGTGACAACTGTTTCAATTGTCGAGGGAGCCTCTTTGGCGCCATGCCGCGAGGGTTGTCAGCCATCAGGATCTGAGTGATTCGCGCCGCCACCGTCCCATGTTCCCGAACCGGGACTGTGGCATGTTCATCGTTGAGCACGACAAAGTTGTTGAAGCACAGGCCATGTTCAGCCGTGTTGA
The DNA here is from genome assembly GCA_945878745.1 of Klebsiella pneumoniae. Classification (GTDB taxonomy): domain Bacteria; phylum Pseudomonadota; class Gammaproteobacteria; order Pseudomonadales; family Azotimanducaceae; genus SYFY01. Next base: position 15,678 of record CAMDVY010000007.1, read on the forward strand.
TGCTGGCTTCATAGACCGACAGGTTCAATTGATCGAGAGCTGCTGTAGTCGTACCGAAGAGACCTGCCCGATCCCGGGTGTAGACATACAGTTCGGTGACCGCTTCGTCTTCCACCTGGGCGTGGGTGTTGTGCAACATGACCAGTGGGCCGGCATCAGGATCATGCGTGATGCAGGCCACCGTGAGCTTGGCAATCTGGCGGGCGCTGTGCTTCAGGAAAAATTCTTCGTTCGGCGTGCGCCAGAAATCCAGTATCTGCTGCTGCGTAAACTCGGGATGGCTTTCCGCAAGCCTGGACAGGGCACTTTCCCGGCAGGCTTCGATCGTCGCCGCCTTGTCTTTTGGTGACTCGAGACCTCGTCGCAAGGCCAGCCGGGTTGCGCCATACAGATGGCGGAGCAGGGTTGCGCGATAGCTGTTCCAGAGGGTTGGATTGGTCGCGTTGATATCGGCAACGGTCAGCAGATAGAGATAGTCAAGACGGCGGGCGGACTTTACTTCGGATGCAAACGCATGCACGACATCCGGATCGTAGATGTCCTGACGCTGCGCGACGCTCGACATGTACAAGTGTTTTTCAACAAGCCAGCAGACGAGATCCGTATCTGGTTCGGGTAACGCGTGTCGCTGGCAAAATGCCCGAACGTCGTTGGCGCCCAGTTCCGAGTGGTCACCACCGCGTCCCTTGGCGATGTCATGATAGAGACCAGCGATATAAAGCAGTTCGATCTTCGGCAATTGATGTACACAGTGCGCAGCAACCGGAAATGTCGTTTGCGAAGAGCGGTAGAAAAACCGCCGCATGTTCCGGATCACCATCATCGTATGTGCATCGACGGTGTAGATGTGGAACAGATCGTGTTGCATCTGTCCGATCACCCGACCGAACTCGGGGATGTAACGGCCGAGCAATCCATACCTGCGCATCCGTGTCAGCTGAGAGACCAGCGTGTGAGGTGCTTTCAGCAGATTGATGAACAGGCTGGTAACTGCCGGGTCGTTGCGAAACGACTCATTGACCAGATGGAGATTCTCGCGCAGCAGCCGGATGGTGCTGGCACGTACACCGGCGATGTCCCGCCGATTGGCCATGATGACAAACAGTTCCATCATCGCAAAAGGATGCTCGCTGAACACCTTGGCGTGAGTGGTCTCGATGTAGGCATTACGCAGCTGAAACCGCTCGTTTACCGGTTCCATTACCGGCTCCGCGGCCGGATCGATAGTGCGTTCTTCAAAGTCCTGCAGAAGGATGTCGTTCACCTCCCGCAGCGCCAGCACGTGGCGATAATACAGATGCATGAATCGCTCGACGCCAAGTTGTGCCCGCGTATCGGCAAACCCCAGGCGGCGCGCCAGTTCACGCTGCAGCTGAAATTGCAGCCGGTCTTCCTTGCGACCAGCCAGCAGGTGCAGTCCGAACCGAACCCACCAGAGAAATCTCCGACCTTCCATCAACCAGTCTTTTTCTTCGACCGTCAGCACACCGAGTTCGACCAGCGCATCCGGTGATGCCGTGCCGAATTGGCGAAGACAGACCCACATCACCGTTTGGTAGTCACGAAGCCCGCCGGGTGAAGACTTGAGGTTTGGTTCGAGACCATAGTCGACATTGTCGAATCGTTCGTGACGACGTTCCTGCTCGTCCCGTTTGGCGCGGAAGAACTCATCGCCAGGCCACACGTGCTGTTGGCTAAGAACAGGTTCGAGCTGTGCTGCCAGTGATGCGTCGCCGGCCAGCAGACGTCGTTCGAACAACGCGGTTGCGATCGTGATGTCAGTGCTTGCCTGTGCTGCACAGTCGGCGAGGGAACGGACGCTGTATCCGACTTCGACATTGAGATCAAACAGGTCGCGCATGAACGCTTCAATCCGGGATTGCCACGCATCTGCATCCTCTACCAAGAGGCAGATGTCGATGTCTGAACCAGGAAACAGCTCAGCACGGCCAAAACCGCCCACTGCGATCAACGCGACCGGAGCCGGACCGAAATGTTGAACAAAAAACCGGGTCAGAAGTTCATCGAACAGGCCGGTACGGCTACCAATCAGTTCTACAACATCTGCTCGTTGCCAGTAACGATCGGCCAGCAGGGCCGTGTTGGCATCGATCAGGCGGCGAGCTTCACTGACGGTTAGTGCCAACGGAATGCTGGAATCAGCCAAAGGATTCTTCGTCTCGCGCCGTCAACACTTCAGCGCCTCGTCCAGTGACCAGAATCGTGTGCTCCCATTGCGCCGACAGCTTGTGATCCTTGGTGACCACAGTCCAGCCATCGGGGAGTATCCGCAGGTGTCGTGTTCCCGCGTTGATCATGGGTTCTATGGTAAAGGTCATGCCTTCTTCGAGCCGCATGCCCGTACCAGCGCGTCCGTAATGCAGGATTTGCGGAGCGTCGTGAAAGACACGGCCAATGCCGTGTCCGCAGAATTCCTGGACTACCGAGAACCGGTTTCGCGTGGCATGAGTCTCGATTGCATTGCCGATGTCGCCCAGAAACGAGCCTGCCCGGACGGTTTCGATGCCTCGATAGAGACACTCCTGCGTAACCCTGATCAGGCGGCTGGCCATCACCGAAGGTTCGCCGACAAAAAACATCTTGCTGGTATCCCCGTGGAAACCATCCTTGATCACAGTGACATCGATATTGACGATGTCACCGCTTTTCAGTGATTTCTTGTCCGTGGGTATGCCGTGACAGATGACGTGGTTGACCGATGTGCAGATCGACTTCGGGAATGGCGGAGTATGGGGGCTGCTCCGGTAATTCAGCGGTGCCGGGATGCAGTCAAGCGTCGTGACGATAAAGTCGTGACAGAGCTGATTGAGCTGTTCGGTGGTGACCCCGGGCCGGACATGGTCCTCAATCATCTCAAGTACGCTGGCTGCGGCCTTGCCGGCGGCGCGCATGGCGGCGATGTCTGATTCGGTTTGAGCCTTGGCAACCATGCGGATCTCGATGAGGTCTGAGTTTGAAGGACCGCCGGTTCCATGGACCGTCATTTCAGCAACACAATGCTGCTGACGCGTTTCCGGCGGCGGGCAGGTATGGTATAAAGCGCGCCGCTCGGGAGCAACGTAATAACCGGGCAAACATACTGACTTAACTAAACCTGAAAAACACACGTCACTCGTCACACGATCGCGGGTGCCATCCCCGGGTTTTGTGCCTGTCTTTTCCGGCTCGTCATTACCGACTCGCTGGAGCGCAGGTGCAGATAATCGGGAGGTGGTTCGGTCGTGGGAGCGGCGGAGGGTTAACCCGGAGAGAAAAATATGACTGTTAGCATGCCTGACATGCTCGCCGCTGGCGTGCACTTCGGCCACCAAACGCGCTTCTGGAATCCCAAGATGGCTCCGTACATCTTCGGCGCCCGGAACAAGATCCACATCATTAACCTCGAACATACCGTTCCGGCACTCAATGCCGCACTGGTCGAGATCCGTCGACTGTCCAGACGTGGCAACAAGATTCTGCTGGTAGGCACCAAGCGTGCGGCCGCCAAGGTCATTGCTGAACAGGCGAACCGGGTCGGCGCCCCCTATGTCGACCAGCGCTGGCTCGGCGGCATGCTGACCAACTACAAGACCATCCGGCAGAGCATCAAACGCCTGCATGAGCTGGAAAAACAGGCCGGCGACGGCACCTTCGAGCACCTGACCAAGCGCGAGGCATTGCAGCGCCGTCGTTTGACCGAAAAGCTTGATCGCAGCCTGGGCGGGATCAAGAACATGGCTGGCCTGCCCGATGCCTTGTTTGTCGTTGATGTGAATCACGAGCGTATCGCCATCACCGAGGCCAACAAGCTGGGTATTCCAGTCTTTGGAATTGTTGATACGAATAGCGATCCGGAAGGCGTGGACTATGTCATTCCAGGTAACGATGACGCGATTCGTGCGATCCGCCTGTACGTGTCGGCAGTGTGTGATGCGATCGCCGAAGGGCAGCGCAACGCCAAAGGCGAGGTTGACCCTGGTGAGTTCGTGGAAGTGATTGAAGAAGCGGCCGTTGAAGTCGCGACGGAGGAGTGAGCGATGGTTACTGCAGGCATGGTGAAAGAACTGCGCGAGCGCACCGGGCTCGGCATGCTGGAATGCAAGAATGCCTTGACCGAAACCGGTGGCGATATGGAGCTGGCCATTGATGCCTTGCGCAAGAAGAGTTCGCTCAAGGCTGCCAAAAAAGCCGGCCGGACTACTGCAGACGGTTTGCTTGGTCTGAAGGTGGCTCCGGATGGCAGCCGTGCCGCATTGGTCGAAATCAACATCGAAACCGACTTCGCGGCGCGCAACGAGAAGTTCATCGCCTTCGTCGCCCAAATGGCAGAGGCTGCTTTCGACCTGTCGGAGCAGGATCCACTGGGTGAGCTGAATGCCAGGTTTGGTGCACAGCGCGAGACGCTGGTGCAGGAAATCGGTGAAAACGTCACCATTCGTCGAGCGGTGGTTTTCATCGCAGCCAGCGGTGGGTACATCGCCAACTACCTGCACGGTGATCAGCGCAAGGCATCACTGGTTGAGCTCAACAAAGTGAATGCCGAGCTGGGACGAGACGTTGCCATGCACGTTACCGCCATCAACCCGTTGGTCGTACGTGGCGAGGACATCTCGGCCGATATCATCGCCAAAGAACGTGAGATCTACACCGCGCAGGCTGCAGAAAGTGGCAAGCCAGCGGAGATCGTTGCCAAGATGGTTGAAGGGCGCGTGCGGAAATATCTCGCCGAGGTCAGCCTGCTTGAACAGCCCTTCGTCAAGGATCCGGGCAAGACTGTAGGTCAACTGTGCAAGGAGGCTGGTGTCGACTGTCGCCGCCTGGTGCGCTTTGAAGTTGGCGAAGGTATCGAAAAAGAAACCACTGACTTTGCCGCAGAAGTGGCGGCGCAAGTCAGTTCTGCCAAGGGATCCTGACGCTTGCGGTTACTGCTCAAGTTATCCGGAGAGGCACTGGCCAGTCCCACTGGCGGTGCCATTGATCCGCGAGTCGTTCAATCGATTGCTGCGGAGATAGCATCGTTTGTTGCCG
>CAMDVY010000008.1 GCA_945878745.1 Klebsiella pneumoniae
TGACTGCCACCGGTTACCAGCCTGGATCAGCTCTTCATGGTCCAGTTCTCGCCAAACGGCCGAATCACGCTGCTGAAAGACCACGCCGACTTCGGCTGGTGCGCCAATCGATAACACTCTTCGGCGATGTCGTCTGGTTTGCAGAAAAAGTCGTCCGGCTTGTCAGCCCAACGTTTGCGCGTCCAGGCGAGATCAATGACCGCATCAATGGCCACGAAGGCAACATGGACCCCCAGCGGTCCAAGGTGTCGCGCCATCGACTCTGCCAGAACCCGCTGCGCCGCCTTGGTCGGCGCAAATCCCGCGAAGTGGGCCTGCCCGCGCCACGCCGCGGTGTTGGCTGTGACCACGATCGCGCCACTGCCTCTTTCGATCATGGCGGGTGCCACCGCGCGCCCCAACTGCAACAGCGCCATCGTATTGATGCTGAAGTTCCGTTGCAGCACAGCCGGATCGATTTCGAGAAAATTGCCGAACGCTCCACCGACCGCGTTATGCACCGCCACCGACGGTGAACCCATCCGGGTTCGTACCGATTCAAGTGTCGTGGCAAATGCCGCTTCGTCGGCGACATCACAAACAAACGCACGGCTGCCAGGCACTTCGGCAGCGAGTGCTGCCAATCGGCCTTCGTTGCGCGCGAGCATCGCCACATCGTAGTCACGGGCGAAACGGCGAACCAGGGCAGAACCGGTACCGGGACCGACCCCGGTAACGAGACAGACGGGACGACTCATGCGGTTGATTCCTCCGGATAGGTTGCACGCGAATCTAGCGGCCATAGCCGTCGCGCAGTGGATTGTCTGGGAAAAATCTCGATGTGGTGGGTACACAGGCCTGGCGGATCAGCTGTGACAATGGCCGCCGCAACACCCTTGAACCCGGCGCGAAAGTGGTTGCTCGACTTCAGCGCAACAATGGCATATCGCCGAACGTCCATGCCAAGCGCGAGGAACGGCTCTGGATCAAACGTCTGCGACCGCCTGGACGCGACAATCACATCCATGTCGTTGATCACCAGTCGGGCCATCGGACCCAGATTGACGGGCGCGCCTTTCATCATCGCCTGCATCTCGATGCGACCATCGTGCAGCGACTTGACGTAAGCCTGCGCGACGATAGGTGCACCATGGAGGGTATCGGTTCGGCCACCAAGCAGGATGTCGATGGTTTTGCCAACACCTGCACGATGAGCCAACGCCGCCGTTTCAGCATCAACCACAAAACCAAAACAAGCCTTCGCACCAGGTTTTCTGTCCAGCAGCGCGCGCAGCAGATGGGTGCCGTCGCCTGGCGCCCCGCCACCACAGTTGTCAGATGTCTCGTTGATGACAATCGGCCCGGAGTTCTGTGCTGCAGCCAGCCGAAGCGCTTCTTCAACCGCAGCTCCCGCCGAGAGACTGCGTGCTCGGAAGTCCTCACGATGCGACCAAAGATCAGCGGCCAGACCCCTGGCAATTTCCGAGCCTCGATCATCCCAGGACGTCACGACGATGGATGCGCCCACATGAGGCACGTCGGTGTAGGGAAATCCGTGAAACCAGCTGATGTCGATAACACCAGTCTGACTCTCCCGCTGCAGCACCTCATTCAGCATCGTCTGACCAATGCCTTCGAACGTTGTCGTGGTAGGTAACAGCAGCGGCAATGACGCCACTGTACATCGCGCCTTCCTGCGCGTTGAAACCTGTTCAACAACCAGTGCAACGGCTTCTGCAGCACGATCATGCAGGTCGATGTGCGGATACTGGTGACAGGCAAACACGCCGTTGAGCGATTCACCCATCGCCTGGGTGATGTTGCCGTGCAGATCGAAGACGGCAGTGATGGGCACAGCGTCACCCACCAGCTCACGAACGGCCGCACAAAGGTCTCCTTCCAGATCAGGAATGCCCTCAACGACGCCCGCGCCGTGCAGACAGAGCACACACCCATCAACTGGCAGGGCGGTACGCAGTAGTTCCAGCAATTCGGTTTTGAAGGTCTGGTAAGTGGCCGCCTCAATGGTGCCCGACGGTTGGGCCCAGGCATGCAGGAGAGGCACCGGTGTGACGCCCTGTTGAAGACAGGCGGCCACCGCGCCACCGATCGATGTTTCCTGACCCGCCGTGGCCAGCATGCGACCCGAGCGCAGCACCCCAAACTGGCCGGCGGTTGTCAGCCCCTTCGCGTAGGTGTTGGTTTCATGCTCGATCCCGCCAATCGCAATCCGCATCAGCGCTCGCCTTTCACATGGGCAACACGATCAAGAAATCCCAGCAGTTCCGGAATCCGGTCTCTGAGACTGAAGCTTTCAAGTTCCACCGGTGTCAGCCGTCTGATGGTGCGACCAAGATCTTCAGCGGACTCTGGAAACCAGCGTATGCCATCGAAAGGAAACAGCCGAACCCGAATGGAAAAGACCACACAGTGTTCATTGATCCGGCGCAGCGTCTGCCGCTCCGTGCGAATGGTATGAGCAGCCAGATCGCCTGTTCGCGTGATCTCGCGAGCCGCCGGCTCAAACAGATTACCCGGTCCATGCAGAAACCAGTTGCGTCGTTCAAGCACCCGGTCCATCGGCAATCGTTCGAGCACCTCGCGCATTCGCTCGCCCAGCACGTTGTTCAACCCCGCATGACCCTGATGCAAGCCCCATAGATCCTGGCCGATCTTTTCGCGCAGACTCCAGTACGACGGAGAACAGAGGGATGCTGCTGCCAGTCGATAGCGTCCACGCTCGCTCACCATCAGGCACAAGTCGTCTGGCACCCACAACGCTGCGCGCGCCATCGGGGCGAGATCAGCATACTCGGGTGTTGGTCTTCCCTGCCCGACGAGATATCCCTGCAGAACAGTGACCAATTCATCGACATGCGCGTCGACACCATCCTGCACCGCGACCACATCCGCGCATCGTGTGGCGTAAAGGTGACGCTTGCGTGCCACCTCGCTGGTGTCGATCGAATCAGGCAACCATTGATCAGGCGGGATCGAAGCCAGCCCGATACGATACCGAGGAACACCACCTCGCCAGGGAGGATTCGCGAAAAAACGATCAGCCTCACTCCCAACTTCGGATTCCGGCCGTTGTTCGCGTGTCACACCGGTGTGTATCGAAGCATCACCCTGGAGCCATCAGCGAGCCCATCGTTGAATCGAGGCCCCCAGGAGCTCCACTCAGCAGAATACTTGGTGCCCATTTTGGCGAGCACCGCTGTTTGTACTCCCTTGTCGCCCACGAGGGCTGCCTGAGTTGTCACTACGGGTAAGGCCTTGTATTTGCCGTCTGCACTCTTCCATTGACCAACATCACCCACCCATACACGCGCCGACGACAGCCCTTTGCCAACCGCAACCGCTCGCCACGCCTTGCTGCTGGTGACCACATACATGGCGCCATCGTGTAGTTGAAACCACACTTCCGCCTGACAGCTGCTCTCACTGCCGTCCTGCTTCATCGGCGTGATGTAGATCAATGCGGACTCGGCCATTCCAGCGGCTGCATCAGCCCACAGGCGGGCTGGCAGTGCTGCCACGGCCAGTCCGGTGATTGAGAATTTAAGCAATGTTCTTCGATCGATCATGAGTTACCTCGCATGGGTTCGGGTTGCACAGATTCCGTTCGCTTCAGCTGACTTGTGCCGCGGCGATTCGTTTGGCGATATTGGCGGACCAGATCTTTGGTCCCTCGATGTGGACTGACTCGCCTCGAGCATCTACCGATACGGTGACCGGCATGTCCTGAACCGTGAATTCGTAGATGGCTTCCATACCCAGGTCTTCGAAGGCAAGCACTTTGGCTTCCTTGATGGCCTTGGCGACCAGATAGGCCGCGCCACCCACGGCGATCATGGAGACCACCTTGTTGTCACGGATCGCGTCGATGGCCGCCTTGCCACGTTCCGCCTTGCCGATCATGCCGACCAGCCCACTCTTCTCCAGCAGTGTACGCGTGAACTTGTCCATGCGGGTCGCCGTGGTCGGACCCGCCGGCCCAACCACCTCATCGCGCACCGGGTCCACCGGACCGACGTAATAGATCACCCGATTGGTGAAGTCGACCGGTAGTGGTTCACCCTTGTCAATCATGTCGACCAGCCGTTTATGGGCCGCATCGCGCCCGGTCAGCATGTGGCCGGACAACAGCAACGTGTCCCCCGCTTTCCAGGTGCCGACCTCGGCGCGCGTCAGCGTGTCGAGATTGACGCGTTTGACCTCCGGCCCCAGTTCGAAGGCGATATCCGGCCATTCCGAAATGTCCGGGGGCGTGAATACCGCAGGACCTGAACCATCCAGTTCAAAGTGCACATGCCGGGTCGCCGTGCAGTTGGGAATCACCGCAACGGGCTTGTTGGCGGCGTGCGTGGGAAACGTCTTGACCTTCACGTCCAGCACGGTGGTCAAACCACCCAGCCCTTGAGCACCGATGCCGAGTCCGTTGACCTTGTCCATCAGCTCGATCCGCAAAGCCTCCGTCTTGTTCTGAGCGCCGCGCGCACGCAGTTCCGCCATGTCCAGCGGCTCCATGAGGGCTTCCTTGGCCAGCAGCATGGCCTTTTCAGGCGTACCGCCTATGCCAACGCCAAGAATGCCGGGCGGGCACCAGCCCGCACCCATGGTCGGCACCACACTGAGTACCCAATCCGCCACCGAATCAGATGGGTTGAGCATGGCAAACTTGGCCTTGGCCTCACTGCCACCCCCCTTGGCGGCGACTTCGACTTCCAGTTTGTCCCCCGGAACGATCTTCGTGTGGATGATCGCCGGTGTATTGTCCTTGGTGTTGCGGCGCAGACCATCCGGGTCTTCCAGCACGGAACCGCGCAGCACGTTGTCGGGAAACAGGTAACCCCGCCGCACGCCGGCATTGATCATCTCTTCCACCGACATGGTGCCTTCCCACTGAACCTGCATGCCCACGGTCAGGAACACGTTGACGATCCCGGTGTCCTGGCAGATGGGTCGTTTGCCAATGGCGCACATGCGCGAATTCACCAGAACCTGCGTCAGCGCCGCCTTGGCAGCGGGCGACTCCTCCTTTTCCCAGGCTTTGACCATGGCCCGCAGAAAGTCGGTCGGGTGATAGTAGGAAATGAACTGCAGCGCATCGGCCACACTCTGAATCAGGTCTTCCTGACGGATGACGGTCATGGGATTCCTCACAAACGATGGTGATTGATGATAGCCCGACCGGATGAACGACGGCGACACTTGGTAGACTGGCGGATGCTCATCCCGGAGAAACCCATGCGAATAACGCTCACCTGCCTGTCCTTGCTGTCGATTGCGCTCGCCCAGGTCAGCGTCGCCGCGCCGCAGAAACCAGCCGAATACCTCATCATCGATACCCACATCGATGCGCCTTATCGCCTGTACAAGACTCCAACTGATCTGGGGGTCGCATCAGCAGAAGGCCAATTCGACTACCCGCGGGCCATCGACGGCGGACTCGGTACAGGGTTCATGTCGATCTTCATACCCTCTGCGGTGGATGCAGCGGGTAATGGTTTGCCGCTTGCACACAAACTGATCGATCTGGTGGACGACACGGTACGTGCCAATCCGGATAAGTTCATCCAGGCAACGTGTCCGAACGACGCGGTAGTCGCTCGCAAGCGAGGGTTGGTGGGACTCGCCATGGGGATGGAGAACGGCGGCCCCATTGGCACCAATCTCGAGCATCTGCACCAGTTGCACACCCGCGGCATTCGTTACATTGGTCTTGCGCATGCGAAGGCGAACGTTCTGGCGGACTCATCCTACGACACGGAAAAGAAAAACGGCGGGCTCTCCCAGGCGGGTCGGGCGGTGGTTCGGGAGATGAATTTGCTGGGCATCATGGTCGATGTCTCGCACCTGTCCGATGACGCCTTCTGGAACGTTCTCTCGGAATCGAAGGCACCGGTCATCGCCTCCCACTCCTCCATGCGGCATTTCATTCCCGGCTTTGAACGCAACATGGACGATCGCATGGTAGAAGCCATCGTCGGCAGGGGTGGCGTGGTGCAGATCAACGTGGGCAGCAGCTATCTCACCGCCACGGCCCGGCAGTATGAAACCGGTCTCATGACCGCAGTCAAAGCGGAAGTCGTGGCACGCGGCCTCGCACCAGACTCGCCCAAGATCAAGACCTTCATCACAAGCTATCGAACACAGAATCCCTATCCCTTTGCCACCCTCGACGACGTGATCGATCACATCGATCACGTGGTGAAGATCGGCGGCATCAACGGTGTGGGCATTGGCAGTGACTTTGATGGCGTTGGGGACACCTTGCCGACGGGACTGAAGTCGGTGGCCGACTATCCCAACCTGATCCAGGCCTTGCGAGACCGCGGGTATTCAAAACGGGCGGTACGCAAGATCATGGGGGAGAACCTGCTGCGGACCTGGCAGAAGGTGGAACGGTATGCCAGCGAGCACGGTACACGACCGCGCTGTACACTCTGAAGGCCTGCATCAGGCGCCAAGCCCTGCCTTCCATCCCATCGTCCGTTGCACGAGACCGTTCACGTAACATCCATGCCATCCTCAGCTCTGCTCACTGATCGCCTGACACAACTCAGCCCCAATGCCCAGCGCATCGCGCTGATCTACGGCATCGTCTATCCGCTGACGCCTTCGCAGACGCGCGTCATTCAGTGGCTGAATCAGACACCCGCCCTGGTGACACCGAAGTCATTGGCCATCGCCATGCGCGACACGATCACTGAACTGGCTGATGCGGGTGTGCTCGAACCGCCGCGAGCAGGCGGGGGATATCGCGCCGACAAGGATTTTTCTACAGCACTGATCCAGCATGCGCACGCCCTGGGTTATCTCACGCCACTGCTGAAAGTCCTGAATCGGGACGCTTATGTCATGGATTGGGCGCAGGCCCAGGGCACCAGCGAGATGTATCTGCGCTGCGCGTTGCTGTCTGGCGATTATGAGTGGATGCACAAGGTGCGTACTCGCCTGCAATGGGGTGTGCTGCTCGAACCCCAGTTCCAGAGTGCCATCGCAGCGATGCCGCCAACCTACCAGGAGCTGGCTGTTTTTCGCTGTGTCGAAGAAATCCTGCATCAGCTTCGACCAGTAGACGATTTCCTCGATGCCTGCGAACGCACTGACAAGGCATCGGCCGCAACCTACGCCAACATCGCCTACATCCGCGTGCTGCAAGGTCGGTTTGACGGTGTCATCAACTGGCTGAACAACATGCCGGCTGGCGCTGATTATGACGTGGTGCGCGCCAGCACCATGGCACTGATCCACACCCTGAAAGGTGAAGATGACGATGCGGTGCGAGGCATTCGCAAGGCCCTGGATGCTGAGCGGGGTGACTCCAAGAAGCGAGTCCTCTTTCCCCAGTTCAGCGCCTTCGCGCTATCTCTGCTGGCGCTGCTTCGCCGGAATACGCGTGAGACCAACGCGCTGTTTGACGAACTGATGGCGTACTCGGAAAAGCTGCACGTCATGAATTCAGCCATGCACCTGGTTCGACTCGCTCAGCGCATCCGCCGGGAGCCCAAGGTCAAATTCTCGATCGGGGGACCCATAGAACATCAGGGTGACGTGCAGCTCTTGCTGCAAGGACTGCTGTTGTGCTGGACCGAAGCCACTGCCCTACCCGCCAATCGACCGCTGCTCGGCCAGTTCCCGGCCATGATCGAACGCGCCAAGGCGGCCGGATTTTTCTGGGTCGCCGCCGAGGCTTCCCAGGTGTTGCAGGCTGCAGCAGGCGCATCCGGACCACACGGTGCGCACACGGCGCTGGGCACACGTTCACTGATCTCTGCGATCCCCGTGGTTGAAGTCTGGGAACATGGACTGAACGCGCTCGAAAGCCTGGCTTTGAATCTGCGTGATAAAAAAGCCAAGGTGACGCCCACCAAGGACGTGGAACGACGACTGGCGTGGATCATTTCCGATCCGCACTTCGATCAACTCCATGTGGAAGCCCGCGAACAACAGCTGAAAAAAACCGGCTGGACCAAGGGGCGCGCGATCTCATTGAAGAAACTCAAGGAAACCGGGGATGCACTGGACTGGTTGAGCGATCAGGACAAGGTGGCAGTAGAGGGCATCTCGACCAATGCCTACGGATGGGGAGGTCAGCGCGAGTACTTCCTGCCTGACAAGAGCATCCTCGCACTGGCCGGACATCCCGCAGTCTTTGATGTGAATGGACAGTCGCTGGAAATAGTCAGTGTTGAACCCGAACTGGTCATCGATGAAAGAGACAATGGGACGCTAAATGCCAGCCTGACCCCCTATCCCGACTCGGAGGATGCGTATCAAGTGAGCTGGCGCCTCGGTGACACCCGGGTCAACGTCATGCACCTGAACGACAGCGTCAAGGCGTTGTGCCAGATCATTCCTCCACGTGGTCTGTCATTGCCATCGACTGCGCGAGCGCGACTGCTGGAAGTGGTCAGTGAACTGGCGGGAGAAATCCGTGTACACGGCGGCTTGTCGGGCACCACGGCCAGCGCACTGCAGGTTGAAGCAGACAGCGCGCCCTGGGTTCAGTTGACGCCCATTGGCGATGGCCTGTCCATTCGGCTGTTGGTTCAACCGATTACCGATGCCGGGATGCAATTTGATCCCGGAGCTGGTGGCGAACTGGTGCTGGCGCACGTCGCCGATCAGCCGCTGCAGGCCAGACGTGACCTGAAGGCTGAAAAGCTTGCAGCCACTGAATTGCTGACCCGCTGCCCGCTGCTTTCCATCGCTGGCGCACCACGCTTTCGGGGCGAACTGGATACTGCCGACGACTGCCTTGAGCTGCTGGATCAGCTGCAGGAAGCCGGTGTACGGTGTCTGTGGCCAAGCGGTGAAAAGTACAAGCTGGTCGCCCGTTCCGGATCGAGCTCCATGAACCTGGTCATCAAGTCAGGCAAGGAATGGTTCAGTGCATCGGGCGAGCTGAAGATCGACGAAGATCGCACGCTGGGACTGATGCGGCTCATGGCACTGCTCGACGAACGCCCCCGCTCCCGCTTTCTGCCGTTGGGAGATGGCGAGTTCGTCGCACTCACCGACAGTTTTCGCAAACAGCTCGAGACCCTGCGCAGCCTCTCGCACGGTGGTACCTCTCAAGGCGGTACCAAAGCCCTGCGCCTGCATACACTGGCCGCCCCGGCGCTGGAAAACATGCTCGACGATATCAACATCGATGCCGATGACGCCTGGCATGACCAACTGGTGCGACTGCAGAACGCACGAGCGTACACACCTACCATTCCGGCCACCTTGCAGGCCGAGCTACGACCGTATCAGCAGGATGGCATTCACTGGTTAGCCAGGCTTGCGCATTGGGGTGTGGGCGCCTGCCTGGCCGACGACATGGGTCTCGGCAAAACCCTGCAGACACTTGGTCTGTTGCTGATTCGCGCGCCGGACGGCCCGGCCATCGTGGTCGTGCCCACCTCACTGGTCGACAACTGGATCGACGAGGCACGACGATTTGCACCAACGCTCAATCTGCTGATTTATGCCGGCAGCCCGAGCGAGCGGAAGTCGATGCTCACCACACTCGGGCCGTTCGACGTGTTGATGGTCACCTACGGATTGCTGCAGAACGATATCGAGTCGATTTCTGCAACCCACTTCCACAGTGCAGTCATCGATGAAGCCCAGGCCATCAAGAACGCAGCAACCAAACGTGCCCAAGCCGTAAGAACACTGGATGCCGGATTCCGGCTGGCGACCACTGGCACTCCGGTCCAGAACAATCTCATGGACCTCTTCTCGCTGTTCAGCTTCCTCAATCCTGGCATGCTCGGTTCAGCGGCGCAGTTTCGGGAAGTGCACGCCATACCCATCGAGCGCGACAACGATCTCGACGCTCGACAGCGATTGGCTCGATTGATCCAGCCCTTTGTGCTCCGACGCACGAAGACGGAAGTCCTCGATGACCTGCCATCCCGCACGGAGATCACGCGTTCTGTCACCCTGAGCCCTGATGAAGCGCTGTTTTACGAAGCACTGCGTCGGCAGGCCGTGGCTGATCTGGAGGGTCTTGGTGAAATCAGCGAGGGACAAAAACAATTCCAGGTGCTCGCGCACCTGACCCGTTTGCGTCTGGCGTGTTGTCATCCCCGCCTGGTGCAGGACACCGGCATACGCGACAGCGCCAAACTCACGGAGTTCATGGAACTGCTTGAGGAACTCCTGCAGAACAAACACAAAGTGCTGGTGTTTTCCCAGTTCGTGAAACACCTGCGGCTGATCGAGGAGCGGCTGGTCAGCGCCGACATCAGCTACCAGTATCTGGATGGCCAGACTCCACGCCAGCAACGCAGTGAACGCATCAACGCGTTCCAGGCCGGCACCGGCGATGTTTTCCTCATCTCGCTGAAGGCAGGCGGTATGGGGCTCAATCTGACCGCTGCCGACTACGTGGTTCACATGGATCCATGGTGGAATCCAGCAGCCGAAGACCAGGCCTCGGATCGCGCCCATCGAATCGGCCAGACCCGTCCGGTGACGATCTATCGTCTGGTTGCGCGCGGCACGATTGAAGAGCAGATCGTCGCCCTGCACCATCGCAAACGCGATCTCGCACAACGATTGCTGGAAGGCGCAGACAACAGCGCTCGACTGGACGCCGATGAACTGCTGTCATTGTTACGCGAGCCGCTGACGGGCGGTCTGGGTTGAATGGAGGATCGATGATTCGTAGTTTCAAGAAAACCTGCGTGGTGCCTGTGCTTGCATGGCTGGCTGCAGCGAGTTTGCCAGTGCAGGCTGTTGATGTACCCGATGCGAAGAACGAATTTCACTTCGTCGTTCTCGGCGACAGTCAGTTCCATGACGCAGCCGGCTTCAATCGTATCGTTGATGAAGTGACTCGATTGCAACCCGCGTTTGTCGTGCAGGTTGGCGACATGATCGAAGGCTACCTGCCGGACACTCCGTCGCTGCACGCCGAATGGAAGCGATTCCGCAACCAGATCGCACCGCTTGGGTCGATTCCTTTTGTGGCCGTACCGGGGAACCATGATGTCTACGACGCAACCAAGCTGCCCTCCCCTACAGCCACTGCAATCTACCGGGAATACTGGGGTGATCTGTTCTTCAGTTTTACCTACGAAAACGCACGCTTCATCGTGCTCAACTCAGACCAGGTGGGCGAAGATCGTTCGATAGTGGGCCAGCAACTGCAGTGGCTGAACAAGGTACTGGCTGAAAACAAACAGACACACACGTTTGTGTTCATGCATCGCCCCCCGGATCTGCTAACCAACGCCCGCGCCATGCACGATCTGTTTCGCAGGCATGGCGTGAAGTTTGTCATCTACGGCCATCATCATCACTACCACTTCCGGCAGACCGATGGGATCCGCTATGTGATGACCAATGCCGCCGCCAATTCCGGTACCGTACTGGCGGAAACCGGTTCATTCGATCATTTGCTGCACGTCAGTGTGCGTGACGGCGCGGTCAGTCTGGCGCCCATCAAGGCCGGTAGCGTGTTGCCCGAAGACATCGTCGCCCCCATCGACAACTACGACAACTTCAGCCTGGCCGAGGGTCTGCTGCCAGATTGGGTCAAGGCCACCAAAGCCGGCAAAAAACGCTGGAAGGTCGAACTGCCATTGCATAACGCCTCAAAACGCGCCATCAGCGTGCATCTCACCTGCACCTCTCCGGATGGACGCTGGGATCTCAGCCCGGTTCGTATTCCCGCGATCAATCTGGCTGCGGGCGAGAAACAGACGATTAACGTGGAAGCCTCACATTCGTCCAACCGGGTTCCTGAGGGGCGACCACATTGCACGTTGTTCGTGCCGTACCAGACCACGCGCGGTGAGTGGGTGCGGCATGAAGATGAGGTCGATGTCCGCTTTGCATCAGGAAGCCGGTAAGCTGGCAGGCTTGCGGATGGAAGTTTCTTGCCGCAACGTCTGGCCGGAAAGCAGTGCAGGAAAGGCGAGGAAGACATTTCAGCGTCGACAATCGTCCGAATAACCGTAGGACGCGCCTCAAGATATTCAATGAACCCAGGAGAGAACACCATGACACAGGCCAATGTCACCAAGAAGGTCAACGCAACCGCAGACGCCGTCTGGACGGCACTCAGCGATTTTGCCGCGATCAAGGTCGGCGGTCCGATTGCCTCTGTCACTTATGAGGGCACGGGCATCGGCATGGTACGCACCCTCGGGATGAATGGCGGCAAGGTGATCGAGCGACTGGACGTACACGACGCCGCCACCCACACGTTTGCCTATTCGATCATCAACGACGATAGCCCGCTTCCCTTCACAGGCTATTCGGCGACCGTGAAAATTCTCGACAATGGCGACGCCACCAGTACCGTCAACTGGACGGGAACCTTCAACGCACGAGGTGTGCCAGAAGCGGACGCCATCAAACTGGCCACCGGCATATACGCCGGCGCCATCAAGGGTGCGCAGATCGCGCTGGAAAAATAGGACCGTGCAGCAATCGGAAACCATCATCCAAGTGCAGCTTCCCCAAAGAGCCTGACAAATCACTGCGATCCTCGCGACTACGGCCCGATGGCAGGGGCGGAATAACACCGATTGTGCGCAGGGCGCGGCACATGGGATAAAGCCCGCTTCAACATCCCGAGGATCACCCGCATCACCCGCTTCACTCGCCGGCTACTGCCCATCGCCCTGCTTGCGCTCGGTTCCGCCTGTTCGAAGGAAGGCGACGCTCCGCCGAGTGGCGCGGTTGAAGCCGCCGATCTGGTCCTGCGCAACGGCTATGTGTACACCGCGGACCGTTCGCGCAGCGTCGCCGAGGCCGTGGCGATCCGCGGCAACCGCATCGTCGCGGTGGGCTCCAATGCAGACATGGATGCCTACACGGGGAAGGGGACCACCGTGCGCGACCTCGGCGGGCATATGCTGATGCCAGGGATCAACGACACCCACGTGCATGCGATGGGCACGGTCGAGCCCGACATGTGCGACTTCAAAGGCGAAGCGAAGTCGCTCGACGAGATGGTGCCCTTCCTGAAGGATTGTCTCGCGCGTTACGCCCCGCAGCCCGGCCAATGGCTGATCGCGCTGCAGTGGCCGTTCGCGCGCGGGGTCAAGCCGAGCGCGCAGTACCCGACGCTGCGCGCCGCTCTGGATGCCGTGTCCACTGAGCACCCGATCATGCTGGCCGGCGACGACGGTCATCACGGTGCGGCTAACAGCGCGGCACTGGCGCAGGCGAAGGATGACACAGGCACGGTGGTCGGGCTGAACCGTGAGACGCTGGCCACTGTATTCGCGGGGGTGCGCGAGTACGTTGCCGTGGACGGCACCGGCGAGCCGAGCGGCGGCATCAACGAAGGCGCGCGCCTACTGGTGCGGCCCACGTTGTTCCAGGATTTCATCGGCGCGGGAGCGGACCCTGCAACCACCATGCCGCGCGTAGCCGCGGCGCTGGCGAGCCGCGGGATCACTTCGATCCACGACCCGGCAGTCGCGCCCGAATCGCTTAATGCCTACAAGTGGCTCGAGGACCACACGCAGATGAGCTTCCGCATGCGCGCCGGACTGTTCGAGGTGCCCGTGGACTCGATGAGTGAGGGTGCCTCCGCGCAGATTCCGCAGATGATGGCTCATCTGAAGCAGGTGCGTGAGCAGTACAAGGGCTCGACGCTGATTCGCGTCGACGGCGTGAAGCTGTTCGCCGACGCGGTGCTGGAAGGCAATCCGCTGACCGACCCGCCCACCTTGCCCGGTGCCGCGGTGCTGGGCGGCTTCAAGCAACCGATCTTCCATCTCGATGCGACCGCGCAACGCCTCGAGATCGCGGGCTATGTGGACCTCGACAGCCCCGTGTGCGAGGCGGTGCGTGCCGCTCCCACGGATTATGCGGACGAAAAGGCGCGCGCGGCTTTCCGGGCGAAGAACGGCTTCCTGCCGGCACAGTGCGCGAAGGCCAGCGGAATACTCGAGCACAGCGAGGCGTTCATCCGCGACTACGTGAAGCAGGCCACCGAGGCCGGCTTCAACGTGCACATCCATGCGATCTCCGACAAGGGCGTGCGTGCGGCAGTAGACGCGCTGGAGGCAGCCAAGCCCGAGTCGGATCGCCAGGGGCTGACCCAGAGCATCGCACACCTGCAGCTGGTGCACCCGAACGAGCAGAAGCGCATCGGCGCACTAGGCATCTACAACGCCTTCACCTTTGCCTGGATCGTGCCGGAACCCAACTACAGCCTGATGGTCATTCCGTTCATCGAGCAGGTGAAAAGCGTTGAGACGATCTTCGATCCCACGACCTACTACATGCAGAACGTCTACCCGGTGAAAACGATCCAGGACGCAGGTGGCATCATCACCTGGGGCAGCGACGCGCCGGTCGAGTCGCGTGACCCGCGCCCGTTCCTCAACCTCGAGCAGGCCGTCACGCGCGCCTACGAGAACCGCGTGCTGACCGCCGGCAACGCGATCGACATCCACGCTGCGCTGTCAGCGTTCACCATCAACGGCGCGCGCATGCTCGGCATCGGCGACCAGACCGGCAGCATCGAACCCGGCAAGCTCGCGGACTTGATCGTGCTGGATCAGAACCTGGTGCAGCTGGTCGAGCAGGGCAGTGCCGACAGGATTTCTGACACGCAGGTACTGACCACGGTGTTCGACGGCAAGGTCGTTTACGAGAAGACCGGGTCCTGACCCAGTACAGACACGCACAAGCGCCTTGAACGAGGCTGGGTGTGGAGGATTGGAGGCATAAGAGGTGTTTTCTCGATGATCCCGGAGAATCGACGCAGGTGATTGTCCTGGAGACCACTAACAAGTCTCCCGATACCACCACGTCGCGCCACATGGGCGCCTGGTTCATCCGCCGAATGGGGACGCCTTACGATTGAGAAGCGACTGTTACCCAACGGATTGGTTTGGCTGCTTAGTTGGAAGGTAGATACAGCGTCCCGCTGAATCTAGCCTTGCTACGGCGTAGATTGGTGTGGCTGGAATCGAGGCAGGGTCAAACATCGAGTCCCGAGTGTCGGGCTTTGTAGACCTCGGTCATACCACCCACCCCGAGTTGTTCGGTGATGTGGCACCGGCCGATGACGGTGCCGATCAAATCAGAAATTTCTTATCCCATTCCCCGCCGGAATTTTCGCACAGCCGGACGCGCTGCTGACACCTGCTATCGACGAATTAAAAGCCGAATACTCGGGCCATGGCGCGGCTCCACGAACTCACGATGCTTCATTCAACATGCTTGCCCTTGGGCGGTCCGGCTTCTTGCAACCTAGCTTCTCTATTCCGTTGCGAAGACTGCCCATGAATTTCCGATGGAGCGAACGCAAGGCGCGTGAAAATCAAAGCAAGCACAACGTGGCATTCCCGGAGGCACTCGACATTTTCTACGACGAGCTGTCCTCGACCTTTCCAGACCCGGATCATTCCGCCGGTGAAAGTCGCTATCTGATCTTCGGGAAGAGCTCGCGAAACCGATATCTTGTGGTTTCGTACAGCGAGCGTGGTGCTACCATCCGCATCATCAGCGCAAGACCAATGACTCGCAGCGAGATTCGAGCGTATGAGCAAAAAATCCAGAGGGCTTCGCCCGGAATATTCTCCCGAACTCGTCAGGTCCGGGGTCAGGGGAAAATATGTCAAACGATTGCTGGAAGAAGGCACCAATCAGGTGCTCATCGATCCAGAACTGCACGAGATTTTTCCCGATGCTGAGTCGGTAAATAGCGCACTGCGGGAGCTCGTTGAAATACGCAAACGCTCAGCGAGCTGACGGAATGGCCCTCAACTGCGGGGGAGAAACTGACGGCTCCCCTGGAAGCCTCACACATGTCTAACTAGGATACTGAGGGGCGTCCACACTGCACGTTGTTCGTTCCGTATCAGACTAATCGCGGTGAATGGGTGCGGCACGAAGACGAAGATGATGTTCGCTTCGCCTCAGGCTGTCGGTGACAGTGCTGCAAGCACCGCGGCTGCGAGGACGAGCACGCTCAGCGTGACAGCAAGGACCCCATGCATCCCATGCGTCTTGGCTCGCCAGCCGGTAATCGCAAGAGCAAGCACTCCCGCCATGATGAATTGAGTAGGATGCCACAGCGGCATTCCGTTGATTGCAATGGCACCAATAAACGCTGCGATGACCATCAGTGCCACAGAACCATACAGCAGTTTGCGAATTGAGAAGAAGTACGTGCGCCAGTTGCCTATGCGCCGTGGTTGTTCCGGGATCAGCAGTACCGCGAGGAAATACACGATGCCGGGCCCAACCAGCAGGTTGAATGCAAAAGGCAGGTAGGTCCATGTGTTATCCCGTTGATACCATAGACTCCACCAGACCAGACTCGTCGCGACCAGCAGTGACACCACGAATAACGCGTGAACCCAGTAGATTCGTCCGGGAGCAAACACCCATCGCAATCCGGACAAAACACGGGTGATGACCAATGCCAGGACAATCGTGAATCCAGTCAGCACAAACTCGAACATCGACATAATCAGGCCTCAATACTCCCACCAAAGAAGACACGAATTGCAAGAACGGATCGAGGGAAGCTGTCTGGCAGCGTCGCTTCCATTGGATCTTCTGATCAAATCGATCCTCCGCATCGACAAGTTCGCCAAAGCCGCTCGAGCGGAGCCTACCGAAAACAAGGCATGACGTCTTCGATGTAGCGCTGCAGTCCTTCCCAGTCGACCGGCGGACGAAACGCAATGTTCACGCCTTCGATGCCCATCTCCTGATACTGCCCAATCTTGTCTATAGCCTGTTGCACGGAACCGGTGATGCAGCCCTCAGGATTCATCTCGGGTTTGCGATCGCCAAGATAGAAGCCAAGGTTGACGCTGGTTTCGATTTCCGCCGGATCCCGCCCGATCCGCTCGCACTCCTGGCGCATCACAGCAAGTCTTGTTGCCGCCGCCTTCGGCGGGATGTACGGCAGATTAAATCCGTCAGCGAATTTAGCCGCGATCTTTGGCGTGCGTGATCGGCCAGTGCCACCGATCCAGATTTTCATCTTCGGGTTGACGGGTTTCGGGGCACACACCGCGCCCTGCACATCGTAGTACTCGCCTTTGAAGTGGGTGACGTCCTCACGCCACAGCGAGCGAATGATGGTCAGCGCTTCTTCGAGTTGGTCGAGTCGCTTCCCCAACGGCGGAAAGCCATAACCGAACTCGCGGAATTCTTCTTCGAACCAACCGGCACCGATGCCGATTTCGGCACGCCCCTGGGACAGATGATCGATGGTCACCGCAGCCTTGGCGAGCATGCCAGGTGTTCTGAACAGCGCACAGAACATGAGACAGCCGACCCGTACGTTCTTCGTATGTGCCGCGAGTCCTGCCATGGTCGCCACCGCTTCGAAGCAGGGATTGTCCCGGCCCCGGTCCCGCAGTGGATTCGCATAAAAATGGTCCCAGACCGATACCCAATGGAAGCCGTTGTTGTCGGCGGTTTTCCACAGCCGGATCAGTTCGTCCATGGTGAGATCCTGGGGACCTGCGTGAATGCCGAATTTCATGAGGCGCCTTGTCCGTTCTATGATGAGCTACCAACAATATCGAGGGAGTTCACATGGGTCGAGTAGCAGGCAAGGTCAGCATCGTCACCGGCGGCGCATCCAATCCGGGACTCGGGCGCTCCACCGCCCTGGCACTTGGCCGCGAAGGCGCAAAAGTCGTGGTGACCGATGTCAATCTGGAGGGTGCCGAACAGACCTCCGCGGCCATCAGAGAAGCCGGTGGTACAGCGATCGCGCTGGCACAGGACGTCACCAGCGAGGCTCGGTGGAAGGAGGTGATCGCCACCACCGTCGCCAAGTTCGGACGCCTGGATGTCCTCGTCAACAACGCCGGCATCGCCGTCCTCAAGACCATGGCGGACCTGACCCTGGCCGACTTCAATCGGCAGATCGAGGTCAACCTCACCAGTGTGTTCCTGGGTAGCAAGTACGGCATGGAACAAATGAAGAAAAATGGCGGTGGATCCATCGTCAATCTTTCCTCCGTTGCCGGTCTCGTCGGCATGGCCACCTGTGGCGCTTACAGTGCGTCCAAAGGCGGGGTGCGCCTGATGACCAAGTGCATCGCCGTTGAAGGCGGTCCGGACAATATCCGTTGCAACTCTGTCCACCCCGGTGTGATCTGGACCAACATGCAGGCAGCGGCGGTCGCCGGACGCGGAGCAGCAGTCCCCGAGGCTGGTCCCTCACGCATTCCACTCGGACGTGTTGGTCAGCCGGATGACATTGCCAACTGCATTCTCTATCTGTCTTCGGACGAGTCGAACTATGTCACCGGCGCCGAGTTCACCGTTGATGCAGGCATGACAGCCATCTGATTCGAGGCACCGGGGACCGCGGCACGAATGCAGCCGATCAATGCCAAGGGAGCCGTGTGCGGCTCCCGACACGGCGTGTCTATCTTTGGCAACGCACGTGTCATTAGAATGGTTCACACTTGGACGACCACCAGCCTGGAGCCAGCATGAGCGACAAGCCCCAAGGAAAGTCACAGGAAGGAAATTCACAGGAAGGAAAGTCACAGGAAGGCAAGCCAAAAGAAGGAAAGCCTGCCAAGAACCTCGATGAAAGTTACCGGGAAATGGTGACGCAGTGGGAGCGCAATTTCGACTCGTTCGCCAACCAGTTCATGGGAACCGAGACTTTCAGCCGTGGCATGAACCAGGCGCAGGATGCGCAGCTTGCACTGCGCAAAGGATTCCACGAGTTCATGGGCAAGAGCCTGGAAAACGTCAACATGCCCAGCCGTGAAGATCTCGTCAAAGTCGCAGAGAGTATACAGAGCGTGGAGAGGCGCCTCGCCCGAATCGAGGAGATGCTCTCGTCCATGCTGAGCAACACCTCACCGCCTGCACCACGCCGTGGTCCACCGCGAACCAAACAACCCCCAAAACCTGCTGGAGGTGTCTGAGCATGGCCGAATTCGATGCATCCATCGCAGAACAAGTGAATCGCATGGTCGAACGGACCATCGCACGCAGCATGAAGGGTCTGGATTACATCCGGGCACCCGCCGCCGCAGTCGGTCTCACGCCGAAGGATGTAGTACTCGAACGCGGGACGCTACGGCTGTATCACTACCACCCGCAGGCCGATGAAATCTACCGTGTACCGGTGCTGCTGGTGATGGCCACCACCAACAAGGCTTACGTATTCGACCTCGCTCCGGGTCAAAGCATGGTCGAGTACCTGCTCAAGCGTGGCTTCGACGTCTTTGTGCTGGATTGGGAGCCGCCGCAGCAGTTCGAGCGCAATCTCGATCTGTCTGACTACACCCAGGACTTCATCCCGGCCTGCATCCGGCGAATAGCTGAACTCACTGGTGAACCGGACGTGTCGATCGTCGGATATTGCATGGGCGGTGTGTTGTCCTGCATCTACGCGGCAACCCACCCCAACGGTCCGCTGAAGAATCTCGCCTGCCTGACGACGCCCATCGACTGGCATCACATGGGGCTGATTCGCGTCTGGCAGGATCCACGCTATTTTGATGTCGATCGCATGGTCGACACCCTCGGCATCGTCCCGGCCGATTTCATCACGCAGAGCTTCGAGATGCAGCGTCCTGCCCAGCGTGTGGCTGGCCAGCTGCGCGTCTGGGAACAGATGTGGAACGATGAGTTCGTGAAGTCATTCCGCGCCTTCGAACGCTGGGGCAACGAAACGCTCCCGTTGGCCGGAGCCTATGTACGGCAAATGACCAAGGAACTGCTCTGGGACAACAAGCTGGTCAACGGCACCCTGGTCATCGACGGCAAATCTGCTGATCTCGCCAACATTCGCATCCCCGTACTCAGTGTCTGTGCTGAACACGATCACCTGGCGCCATACGACTCGGTCAAGCCATTGATCGAAAAAGTGGGCTCGACGGACAAGCGCGAACTGCTGCTCAAGGGTGGCCATGTCAGCCTCATCGCCGGCCCCAATGCCGTCAAACGCATGTGGCCACAACTCGACGCCTGGCTTGCGGAGCGCAGCGTATGAAGGAGGCGTCATGACGGGGGAGTTTGCCGCCCGATATCCCAGGTCATTCTCCAATGACCACGGCACCTTCACGATCCGTCTCATGCAACCGACCGATGCAGATGAAGCCCTGGCAGTCAGCCAGACGTTACCCGCACACGATCTCCTGTTTCTGCCGCGCGACATCAGTGAACCCCGGGTCATGGCCGCGTGGATGGATCAACTGCGCAGCGGTGAAATCGCCAGCCTGGTGATTTCCAGTGAGCAGGGCATCGTCGGTTTTTCTGCAGTGG
>CAMDVY010000009.1 GCA_945878745.1 Klebsiella pneumoniae
GGGAAAACTGCAGACAGCGTTGTAAGGGCCGAACCTGCTGCGCAGACCATCAAGGCGCCATCCGTCGACCCGGCAACCCTCCCTGCACCAGTCCAACAACCACGCATTCCCTCTGGTGCCCACGATGCGGCGTGGCTGAAACTACAATCCGGTTCCGGCTATACGATCCAGCTCGTCTCGCTGTCGACCGAAGAGCGCCTGGTTGCATACCTTGCCCAACAGCAGGATCGCAGCCAATTTGCCTGGTATCCGATTGAACGCGGCGGCAAACGGTTGTATGTCGTGACCTACGGTAACTTTGATTCGAAAGCAGCAGCGGAAGCTGCGGCGGCATCGCTGCCAAGCGAAGCTGGAAAGGTCGAGCCCTGGATTCGGCCAATCAAGCTGGTGCAGGATGCAATCGCGGCGGGTACCTGAGCTCGAATACTCGAGTCGTACCCGAAGTGTCGAGTCGAGGACCCGAAGTATCGGGCCGGTCTAAGGCAGCTCGGTGTCACCCATCAAGAATCTGTCTATCTCGCGTGCGGCTTCTCGTCCTTCATTGATGGCGCGCACCACCAATGATTGACCGCGTCGGCAATCCCCAGCCGCATAAACGGCAGGCACGTTAGTGGCATAGGAGCCATAACCTGCCTCGTAGTTGGAACGACCATCGTAGGCGATGCCAAGCGGATCGGAGGCCCCGTGCTCTGGGCCCAGAAATCCCATCGCGAGCAACACGAGGTCAGCAGGCCATAGCTTTTCCGAGCCCGCGATGTTCTCGAACTTGCCGCCCTTCATCTCGACGTTGGTGGTTTTGATCGACTTGACGTGACCATTGCCGTTATCAACGAATTCCAGCGACGAAATGCTGTAGACCCGCGGATCGCTGCCATAGCGCTGCGCGGCTTCCTGATGACCATAGTCAACACGATAGATGCGGGGCCAGGTCGGCCACGGGTTGTCGCCCGCGCGTTCCGCTGGCGGCTCGGGGAAAAGCTCGAAGTTCACGAGACTCTTGCAGCCATGTCGTAGCGATGTACCGATGCAGTCCGTACCGGTATCGCCGCCGCCGATGACGATGACATCCTTGCCTTTGGCGCTGATGTATTTGCCATCGGCAAGTCCGCTGTCCAGAAGGCTTTTGGTGTTGGCAGTGAGGAACTCCATGGCAAAGTGGATGCCTTCCAACGGGCGTCCAGGGATTGGCAGATCCCGCGGCGCTGTAGCACCAGTGGCATAGAGCACGGCATCGTATTGTGTCTTGAGTGCACGTACGTCAACAGTTCCGTGGCTGCCATCGCCGATGGTCTGGTTGGTGCGAAAGGAGATGCCTTCCTGTTCGAGCAAACGGACACGACGCCCCACGACGTCTTCCTTGCCGAGCTTCATGTTTGGGATGCCGTACATGAGCAAGCCGCCGACACGATCAGCGCGTTCGTAAACTGTAACCAGGTGGCCTGCTCGATTGAGCTGTTGCGCAGCTGCCAGGCCGGCAGGACCTGAGCCAATCACGGCCACTTTTCGACCGGTTCGCTGTGAAGGGGGCTCTGCAACTACCCACCCTTCGGCAAAACCGCGGTCGATGATCGCCATCTCGATGTTCTTGATGGTGACAGCCGGATCGGTAATGCCCAGCACACAGCTGCCTTCACAAGGTGCCGGACACACTCGCCCGGTGAACTCGGGAAAATTGTTTGTCTTGTGGAGGCGGTCAAGCGCTTCGTGCCATTCACCACGATAAACAAGATCGTTCCACTCGGGAATGAGATTGTGAATCGGGCAACCATCGTCCGACTGACAAAAAGGCACACCACAATCCATGCAGCGTGACCCTTGGGTCTTGAGCCTGTCCTCGTCGTGCGCAGTATAAATTTCATTGAAATCGAGCATGCGAACGGCTGCGTCGCGATACGGCGCCGCATTGCGTGGAAACTCCATGAAACCCGTTGGCTTGCCCATTTGACCTGTTGTCCCTTTGCTTTGTCCCCTCGCGCTCCAGGGCGCGAGTCTTGTCTAACGCAATTCTTCTGCGAACTCGCTCTGTCACGCGGGCGCTTGCACCGGCCGCGCCGTTACGTCAACCGGCACTCACCGCGTGTTTTTTCGCTTCGAGTACCCGCTTGTAGTCCGTAGGCATCACCATGACGAACTTGCGCAGCTGACTCTTCCAGTCTGCGAGAATCCCTTCAGCGACCTTGGATCCTGTGTACTTGAAGTGCTTTTCGATCAGCGACTTCAGTTCACTTTCATGTTCGATCTCGGTGACCGGATCCAGATCAACCATCTCCCGATTACACAGTCCGTTGAAGGTCTGTGTCGGATCAAAGACCCAGGCGATACCACCGCTCATGCCAGCGGCAAAGTTGCGGCCGGTTCCACCGAGAATCACCACGCGGCCACCGGTCATGTATTCGCAGCCGTGATCGCCGACACCTTCAACTACCGCAGTTGCGCCGCTGTTGCGTACACAGAAACGTTCGGCGGCGACTCCGCGCAGAAAGACTTCACCACTCGTCGCGCCGTACATCACAACGTTACCCACCAGAATATTGTCTTCGGGCTTGAAACGACTCTGCTTCGGGGGATAGACGATTACCCGCCCGCCCGACAGCCCTTTGCCGACGTAGTCATTTGCATCACCTTCAACTTCAAGTGTGACGCCTTTGGCCAGCCACGCGCCAAGGCTTTGGCCGGCACTGCCGGTAAAGCGGAAGTGAATCGTGTGATCAGGAAGCATCTGCGGCCCGACTTCGCGAATGATCCGGTTCGAGAGCATGCCGCCAACAACACGGTTGGTGTTGACGATCACGAGTTCGTGATAGACCTTTTCGCCACGCTTGAGTGCCGGTTCAGCCAGGTCGATGAGATGGTTGTCGAGTGCACGATCCAGTTCATGATCCTGCTGATGGATGCCATACGCGCCAAGAAAATGTTCAGGTTCCTGAGCAGGTGCAAGCATGCGGGACAGGTCCAGTCCTTTCGCCTTCCAGTGCGCCACAGCCTTGCCGACCACCAGTGCGTCCACGCGGCCAACCATTTCATTCATGGTCCGGAAGCCGAGTTCCGCCATGATCATGCGCAGCTCTTTGGCTACCATGAAAAAATAGTTGATGACGTGCTCAGGTTGACCCGTGAATTTCTTGCGCAGTTCCGGGTCCTGGGTGGCGACGCCCACCGGACAGGTATTGAGGTGACACTTGCGCATCATGATGCAACCCAGCGCGATCAGCGGTGCGGTTGCAAAGCCGAACTCTTCAGCACCCAGGAGCGCGGCGATGGCCACGTCCCGACCGGTCTTGATCTGGCCGTCCGTTTGCAGGACGACGCGCGAACGCAGATTGTTCATGACCAGGGTCTGGTGCGTTTCGGCAATACCCAGTTCCCAGGGTACGCCTGCATGCTTGATGGAGGTCAATGGTGATGCACCGGTGCCGCCTGTGTCGCCAGCGATGACCAGGTGATCGGCCCGTGCCTTCACTACCCCCGCGGCTACCGTCCCGACCCCGATCTCGGCGCCCAGTTTCACGCTGATGCGTGCTTGTGGGTTCGCGTTCTTGAGGTCGTGAATCAGCTGCGCAATATCTTCGATCGAGTAGATGTCGTGATGGGGTGGTGGGCTGATGAGGCCTACACCGGGTGTGGAGTGCCGCAGACTGGCAATGTAGTCGTCGACCTTGTTGCCAGGCAGCTCACCACCTTCGCCGGGCTTGGCGCCCTGAACGATCTTGATCTGCAGTTCGTCGGCGTTGGTGAGGTAGTTGATCGTCACGCCGAATCGACCGCTGGCGACCTGTTTGATCGCAGAACGTCGTGAATCCCCATTGGGCAGCGTTACAAAACGGGCTGAGTCTTCGCCACCTTCACCGGTGTTCGATTTGCCGCCAATACGATTCATGGCCACGGCCAGCGTTTCGTGCGCTTCTGCGCTGATGCTGCCGAAGCTCATCGCCCCAGTCGCGAATCGTTTGACGATGGCGACAGCGGGCTCGACTTCTTCAATGGGAATCGGACCACCGTTCACGCCTAAATTGAAGTCCATCAATCCGCGCAAAGTGGCCTGACGGTGATTGGTCTCGTTGATCTGCTTTGCAAACCGCCAGTAGGCATCTTCGCTGTTGTTCCGTGCGGCGACCTGCAGGCTGGCGATGGCCTGTGGATCCCACATATGCACTTCGCCGTGCTTGCGCCAATGAAAATCGCCCGGGTTCGGCAGTACCGCGATGTTCTCGCCATCCCGAGCGGGAAAGCCAGACCGGTGACGACGTTCCATCTCTTCAGCCAATACCGCAAAGTCGGAACCCTGGACGCGGCTCGCGGTGCCTCGAAAGGCGGTGGCGATGACGTCAGTCGCTAATCCAACAGCTTCGAAAATTTGCGCACCTTTATAGGATTGCAAGGTCGAGATCCCCATCTTGGCCATCACTTTAAGGATGCCCTTGGCGACGGCTTTGCGGTACGAGTACACAACGTCCTCGTCGTTCTGGATGTGCTTTGCGTTGCCCAGCTGGCCATGACGGCGCGCATCCCAGAGCGCTTCGAAGGCAAGGTAAGGATTGATTGCGTCGGCACCATATCCTACCAGCAAGCAGTGGTGGTGCACCTCGCGTGCCTCCCCGGTTTCGATGACGAGGCCAATTCTGGTGCGTGTATGGTGAGCGATCAGATGCTGATGCACCGCGCCGGATGCAAGAAGAGCACTGATCGCCAAACGGTCGGCGCAAACCGCGCGATCAGAGAGGATCAGCAGGCTAAACCCCTCATCGATGGCAGCAAGGGCCGCTTCTCGAATCTGTGTGAGGGCTTGTTGCAGCCCATCCCGACCCGAGCCTACGGGATAGGTGATGTCGATGGTCTTGGTGCGCCACCCCCGATGATCCATGTGCTTGAGCGTTGCGAGCTCGGCATTGGAGAGTATCGGGTGCGGGATCCGCAGACGATGTGCGTGTGGCTCCGTCGCCTGAATCAGGCTGTGCTCCGGGCCGATGTAACACTCGAGTGCCATGATGACTTCTTCGCGAATCGAGTCGATAGGCGGGTTCGTCACCTGCGCGAAACGCTGCTTGAAGTAGTCATACAGCATGCGCGGGCGGGGAGACATCACCGCCAGCGCTGCATCGTTGCCCATCGATCCAAGCGGATCACGCAGCTCCTGAATCATCGGAATCAGCATGAATTGCATGGTTTCGGAGGTGAAGCCGAATGCCTGCATCCGGTGCAGAAGCGTCGTTTTGTCCAGACCTTCGCCTACGACGATGGGAATCTCGGACAGGTCGAGTCGCTGGTTCGCAAGCCACTCGGCGTAGGGCCGACGGCGTGAGTACTCAGCCTTGATCTCCTCGTCCGGAATCATGCGCCCCTGCGCAAAGTCGATCAGGAACATGCGGCCTGGTCGCAAGCGGCCTTTGGCAACTATGGATTCCGGAGCAACGGGAAGTACCCCCACCTCGGACGCCATGATGCAGCGGTCATCATCGGTAATGTAGTAGCGACTGGGTCGCAAGCCGTTGCGGTCGAGCACGGCGCCAATATAGTGGCCATCGGCGAAAACGATGGAAGCCGGACCGTCCCAAGGTTCCATGAGGCACGAATGAAATTCGTAGAAAGCCTTTTTGTCGTCCGACATGTTGGCGTGCTGCTGCCAGGCTTCCGGAATCATCATCATGACGGAGGCGGGCAGACTGCGCCCGTTGAGCAACAGGAACTCCAGCACGTTGTCGAAGGCCATGGAGTCGGAGCCATCGGGCTCAACCACCGGGAACAGCTTTTTCAGATCTGGTCCAAACGCGCTCTGCGTGATGTTGCCTTCACGTGAGTTCATGGAGTTGACGTTGCCCAGCAGCGTGTTGATCTCGCCGTTGTGGCTCATGAAACGATTGGGTTGAGCGCGGTCCCACGACGGGAATGTATTGGTGCTGAAGCGTGAGTGCACCATCGCCACGTGTGTCTCGTAATCCTCGGATTGCAGGTCGGGATAGAAGAGGAAAACCTTGTGTGGGGTCAGCATGCCTTTGTAGACGATGACCTTCATCGACAGAGTGCACACGAAGAACAACAGGCGCTCGGTGAGGTCCGTGTTGCCCCTCAGTTGATGGGTTGCGTGTTTGCGAATGAGATAAAGCTGTCGCTCCAGGGCCTCGCCGGCGATACCGTTACCGGCGATGAAGATCTGCTTGATGGTCGGCATGGCGGCACTGGCGGCTTTGCCAATGTCGGCACCAACCGGATCGATTGGCATGTCCCGCCAGCCCAGCAACGTCTGGCCGGCATCTCGGACAGATTGCTCGACCACCTGCATTGCGTGTGCCTGTTCGGCAGGATTGTTGGGGAGGAACACATTCCCCACGCCCAAAGACCCTTCGCCTGGCAGATCAATACCCAGATCAGCCTTGGCAACGCGCCGCAGGAGTTTGTGTGGCAATGCGGTCAGTACCCCCGCGCCATCACCGGAGTTCTTTTCGTAACCCACGCCGCCACGATGGTCCATGCAGCGGTTCATGTGCTCGGCATCGAGCAGAATCTGATGACTGGCCTTGCCCTTGATGTTGCAGACGAATCCTACGCCGCAGCCATCTTTCTCATAGGCTGGGTCGTACAGCCCCTGAGCGTCCGGGAAGCCAAATGGTCTGCGCTGTGTCATATCACTGCTCTTTCGATCGACCTGTACCACGGCAAAACTGCTTCGCCGCATGTGTTTCGGGGCACTGTTGACGTGTGAATCACCAAATCACACAGGCCCCACCTATAGCTATCACGGACGCGAGAACACCGCCCAGTTCGACTGACTGGCGGTGTAAATGACTCGCGGATTTTCGCTGTCAGGCATTTGTTGATGCGTTTGACTGCGCTGAATTCTTCGGCACCCGGGTTAACTTGCTGATTTCTTGTTGTTTTGTTGCAAGTCAAGCCGCGCAGGCGCGGAGGCGAAACATGGCAGAAATGAAGGGTTGAATCAAGTCAGTTGGCAGCATCAATGCATGAACGAATTGCGAGAGCCATTCGAAAGCCATTGCGAGACCCCTTGCGGGACCAATGAGGCGGTCGAATTTGCAGGGGACTTGATGCGCTGCATGCCACAGAATTGTGCGACCTGCCCAGAGATTTCGCCATGGAGCGAGCCCGGTTTCCTGTTGTCGTTCATGTCCTGTTTGTACGGCCGTCAGGCACTGGTCGGGAGCTGTGCCTGTTGCGGCGCGCGAACACTGGCTTCATGGACGGCTGGTTCACCTTGCCAGGCGGGCATCAGGAGCAAGGCGAAACGCTGACTGAAGCGGCGATTCGGGAATGCCAGGAAGAAATCGGTGTGCTTCCTCAGCAACTCCATCCGGTGGCGGCACTCGCTTATCAAAGTGGCGGCCATCAGGGACTTAATTTCGTTTTTCGATGCGATCAATGGCAGGGCGAGATCTACCTGGCCGAGCCTGTCTTTGACCAGATTCATTGGGTCCGGGCTGATTCGATGCCGGAACCCTTCGCACCGTGGATAGTCGATGCGCTGACACTTGAACGGTCGGGTGGCTGGTTGAAGGAGTTGCGATACGGTTGATGGCAGACCGGCATGAAATCCTGCGGACCATGGATACCCCGCAGACAACTTGCTCGCGGCGAGCAAGGAGTTAGCAGCCAGTTGCACGTCGCACTGGTAGAATCCCGGCCTTCTTTCCAAATGGGTCGAGCGAGGGAACCATGAAAAACCCGGTGAGGGTAACCGTTACTGGCGCAGCCGGTCAGATTGGCTATGCATTGCTGTTCCGCATTGCGTCTGGAGACATGCTGGGCAAGGACCAGCCGATCATCCTTCAATTGCTGGAGATCACGCCTGCTCTGGGCGCGCTCAAGGGCGTCTGCATGGAGCTGGATGACTGTGCATTCCCGCTGCTGAAAGGCATCGTGCAGACAGACGATCCCAATGTGGCATTCAAGGATACCGATTACGCGATGCTGGTTGGCTCACGCCCCCGCTCAAAAGGCATGGAGCGCAAGGATCTGCTCGAAGCCAACGCGGCGATCTTCTCCGTGCAGGGCAGGGCGCTTAACACCAGTGCGTCCCGCAAGGTCAAAGTGCTGGTCGTCGGTAATCCTGCCAACACCAATTGCCTGATTGCCCAGCGAAATGCTCCAGATCTGGACCCGCGCAACTTCACGGCGATGACCCGGCTTGATCACAATCGGGCGCTGGCGCAACTGGCCCAGAAAACCGGCAAACACACGACGGATGTGGCGGGCGCGTGCATCTGGGGTAACCACTCAGCCACTCAGTTCCCCGATCTGCATCACGCGACAGTGTCTGGCAAGGCCGCACTCTCTCTGGTGGATCAGGATTGGTACACCACGATGTTCATTCCGACGGTGCAGCAGCGTGGTGCGGCAATCATCGAAGCGCGTGGTGCGTCGAGCGCGGCGTCGGCGGCCAATGCAGCCATCGATCACATGCATGACTGGTCGCTGGGCAGCAATGGCGTAGTCAGCATGGGTATCTACTCCGATGGCAGTTATGGCATCCAGAAAGGCCTCATCTACTCGTTCCCCGTGAAGTGTTCAGGGGGCGACTGGAAGATCGAACAGGGTCTTTCGATCAACGATTTCAGTCGAGGCAAGATGGCTGCGACAGAAACCGAGCTGGCCGAAGAGCGTGATGCGGTGGCGCATCTGCTGCCCTGAGCCGGCTGTCGAAGAAGGTCTCCTGTCGAAGACGATGTGCGGGGCGTCTGCCCGGCACATTTGAAAAGGAACGGGTCATGCACTCGTTCCCCGTGTTGAGCCCCTGATCTACGGTCCAGGTTCGTTATAAGGACTTGATTGCCTTCAAGGAGCGCCATGAAAGGCATGCAGAATCGAACCATTCTGGTTACTGGCGCAGGCAGTGGACTCGGCCGGGGCATCGCCCTGCGAATCGCCGAAGCGGGTTCGCGTGTGGGGATCATCGATCTCGTCATGTCCGGCGCCGTCGAGACAGTCAATCTGATCGAGGCTGCGGGTGGCAGGGCATACGCCGCTGAAGCAGACATCGTCGACTACATCGCAGTTCAGCAGGCAGTTGATGCGATAGAGCACGCGCTCGGTCCGGTCACCGGACTAGTCAACAATGCCGGTTGGGACAAAGCCGTCCCGTTTCTGAATACAGATCCTGATTTGTGGCAGAAGGTCATCAACATCAACCTGTATGGGCCGCTCAACCTGCATCACATCGTGGTGCCGAGAATCATCGCCCATGGCGGCGGCAGCGTGGTGAACATTGCCTCCGATGCTGGCAGAGTCGGCTCGTCAGGAGAGGCCGTTTACTCGGCCTGCAAGGCAGGCATCATCGCTTTCGGCAAGACACTCAGTCGCGAGCTGGCCAGGCAAGGTGTTGTGATCAATGCGGTATGCCCTGGCCCGTCCGATACGCCGCTGTTTGCGAGTTTTGCTGCTGATGCCGAGTCAGGAGCGCGGCTACGGGCGAGCCTTGCGCGGGCTATTCCGCTGCGCCGGTTGGGGACGCCCGATGATGTCGCGGGGATCGTCACGTTCCTGCTGAGCGAGGAAGCGCGTTTCATTGTGGGCCAGACGATCAGTGTGTCCGGCGGATTGACCATGCACGGATGAACTGACGACGCCTCATTTGCCCTTGAACGCTGGTGTTCGTTTTTCCTTGAAGGCTACCCGACCTTCCGCACCATCGTCACTTTCGCGCACGCGCAACAGTGTCTCTCGACTGATCGCTCCGGCTTCAGCGGGGCTCTTGCTGAGTGTGGCCAGTGAAAACTGTTTCAACGTCGTGGTCACGAGTGGTGCTGACTTCGAGAGAATCGCAGCCATCTTCGTGGCCTCAAACAGCTCCTGACCCTTTGGGACGACACGGTTGACCATGCCAACGTCGTACGCTCTGGTAGCTGACAAGTCCTCACCGAGCAGCATGAACTCCATTGCAATCTTGTGCGGAATTCGTGCGACAGCGCTGGCGATCAGTCCGCCGGTAAAACCGAGCTGAGCCTCCGGGTATTTGAACACCGTTGTCTCGGACGCGACCACGAGGTCGCACATCTGCACGATCACATAGGCGCCACCAATGCACCAGCCGTGCACCGCCGCGATAACCGGTTTGCCGACGGTCGCGCCGATACTGGGCACACCTTGCCACATCTCGCGTGGTGGCTCCTTGATGTCCGCTCCCACCGAGAAGGCCCGGTCACCCGCAGCATGCAGAATGGCTACTCGATCGTCACTCGATTCGAACCGTCGCCAGGCCGCTTGCAGGCCGACGATCACGCCTTCGTTCAACGCGTTCATCTGCGCCGGGCGATTTATGGTGATGACAGCAATGTGGTCCTGGCTTGAATAGGTGACGACGTCGCTCACGCGGGTTTGTCCGTTTTGAGCCAGGCGTTGAATATCGGTGTTCGCTTTTCGTGGAACGCACCGACGCCTTCCTTCACATCCGGGTGATGATCCGAGATCGCTGTCTTGGCGGCGATGTCGTCGAGTGCGTGTGCCCAGGACTGCTCGGCGGCGTTGTACAACGATCGTTTGGCGAGCCGCATCGCCACCTGTGGACCATTCGCAAATTCCGTGGCCCATGCCATGGCTGTTGATGCCAGTTGATCTGCCGGTACTACCTCGTTGACCAATCCCAGCGTTTTTGCTTCTGCGGCATCGACGATCTTCTTTCGCATCACGAAGTCGAGCGCGCGGGAGAGTCCGAGCTGCTGCACCAGAAGATATTGCCCTCCTTCATCCGGCAGCAGTCCGAATCGCAGTGTGGCGCTTCCCATTCGCGCCGATTCTGCGGCGATGCGAAAGTCGCAAGACAGCGCGAGGGACAAACCGGTCTGAATAGCGACGCCGTTGATGGCAGCGATGGTGATCTTGTCGAGATTGCGAATCGCCGTGTTCAGCGCCTGGGAAATCGTGCGCAGACCGTTGTAGGTACCGAGTGCATTGTCGTGACCGGGAGGAATGGCAGGCATCAACGGATTACCACCCAGTTCGGCGTTGCGGTAAGCCTTGAGATCATCACCGGCGCAGAAAGCGCGACCCTGGCCGGTGAACACCAGCACACGAATGTGATTGTCCATCTGCGCCTGGGTGACCACTTCGATGAGATCACGCTTGATGGCGGTGCTCATGCCGTTAAGGCGCTCCGGTGTATTGAACTCGATCCAGGCAATACCAGGATCGCGCACGGACACTTCAAAGCCAGAAAAATTACCGGTTTTCATCGTCAGTCTCCCATGAACATGCGCCAGGTTTCGATGTCCTTCACGCGCATGTAGGTGTTGATGCGTTTGGTCTCTGCCATGGTCGCGTTCGGGATGTGAGCGTAGTTGTGCCCTGGCAGCAGAAGTGTATCGTCAGGCAGTTGGGAGAGCTTTCCCAGGCTCTGGAACATGTGCTCCGAGTTGGACCCGGGCAGGTCGACTCTTCCGCATCCGTTAATGAACAACGTGTCGCCGGAGACGAGGGTGCGTTTGATACGAAAGCACTGTGAGCCGGGTGTATGTCCGGGGGTGTGCAGGAACTCGACTTCGACGTCGCCCACCGCCAGCTTGTCACCGCTGTTCACCCTGACGATGTCACTTTCAGAAAGTCCGGTGACTTTTTTCAAGCCGGCGCACTCGTCGCAATGTGCGTAGACCTTGACGCCCTTTTTTGCAATCAGCTCGGCAACACCTTCGATATTGTTGCCACGCATCGATCCGCCACAATGATCGGGATGGTAGTGGGTGATCAGTGCCGCAGTAAGTTTGTAGCCTCGTTCGTCGATGTGGTTGACCAGGGAATCTATATCCCACGCCGGGTCGATGACGGCAACCTCCCGCGTTTCGCGCGAGCCGACGATGTAGGCAAAATTCTGCATCGGACCAATCTCGATCTGTTCGATGATCAGTTCCTTCTCGTAGTCCTCCCAGCTCATGACATGCCTCTCCTGTAGGTGACTGACCGCACCCTATCACAGTGTGTTCCCGGCTCAGAGTCCTGGGGCGGCGAGCAGAACCTGCGCCCCCGCGTCAACATGCAATCGGGTATTGGCGATGGCTGCGCAAGGGACCAAAGCCGCTTGTTCCCCGTCCAGGATCAGACCACCGGTGCGCACCTTGCCACCGACTGCCATCAACACCACATAGGGGATGTTCGACGGTAGAGAAAACTCGCCGGCCCTGCCATCTGCGCGCCAGACATTGAAATGATCAAAGCGAGCGATCCGCTCGATGCCGGGTGCGATGACCTCGGCATTCTGTTCGGTGCCAGGGTCGAGTGACATGCCCGTCACGGCGGCTGCTGTGTTCCAGTGGTCCTGGGTGAGAACCTTCTGTGCAAACGAGACAATCAACCGTTCGTAGGTCGCGGTCTGAAACTCAACCACTCGAACACCGTGCTGTAACGCATGCGGGAACCAGGTTGGCACATGCACCACATCGCCGATGCGCAGTTCGCGAAGATGAGTGAAAGACTCCATTCGCTCGCGAAGCGCCATTTCCTGCATGACGATAAACGGAGACTCGGTGCCGGAATCAATCGCCCGGCGAACCTTTTCGTAGGATTGCACGGCCTGCAGGTAACCGCTGCGAAATGACTCATCGTCCGCGTGCTCGCGACGTTTGTGCTGGTCCATGCCAAACCGGATGGCGCCGACACTGCCTGGCCACGCTGTCGGATCGACATGTGTGACGACGTAGACTTCCCGCTTCTCCGAGTGAACTTCGAAGTAGAGATCACCGGTGATGGGCACCGGGGCAGGATCGAGGATCTTGAGCAGAAGCACGTTTTCGCGGCGTGAAGACGCATCGGGGTCTGCACGCAGCCAGACGGAGAGAGGCACAGTGTCGCCCGCGCCAGTGCGGACCTGACTTTCACCACGGGCTTCCATACCCGTAAACCAGATCTCCTGACCCCAGGGTTTGGGAATGCAGACAGACTCGAGGCGAACGGGCTGGGAGTAATCAAACGACATCGCCGCATTTTCCGGGAAATGTCCGGATTCGGCCAGTCAACGTTCGATTGTCGCGTTACTCTTTGTACTGAAACGAACCGACGATGCCGTTCATGACCTTGCTGCCACCCGATATTTGCGAGCGTGCTCGACAGTCGCGAGACCCGCGCTTCGATGGACGCTTTTATGTGGGCGTACTGACGACGGGTATCTACTGCCGGCCAGTCTGCCCGGCGAAAACACCAAAATCCGAGAATGTACGTTTTTTCTCCAGCGGTGCGGCGGCGCAGACTGCCGGGTTTCGACCCTGCATGCGTTGCAAGCCGGATCTGTATGCGCCCGCATCGAGTGGGCAGCAAGTCAGCACACCGCTGTCGCGGGCACTTCGGCATATAGAAGCCGGTTTCCTCAATGCAGGCACGAC
This sequence comes from Klebsiella pneumoniae, assembly GCA_945878745.1. Lineage (GTDB taxonomy): Bacteria > Pseudomonadota > Gammaproteobacteria > Pseudomonadales > Azotimanducaceae > SYFY01. Next base: position 13,314 of record CAMDVY010000009.1, read on the forward strand.
GACGGCCCTGGCGGCTGAAGTTGGAATGGGCGCGCGTCAGCTCAACCGGTTATTTGCAGACGAGCTTGGCACAACGCCACTCGCTGTTGGTCGAGCGGTTCGATTGCAACTGGCGCGCAGATTGATGACCAATCCTGCCTTAAAGCTCACCGAGGTGGCCATGCACGCCGGGTTCGGCAGCATTCGTCGATTCAACGCCGAATTTCAGGCGGTGTATCAACAACCCCCTGGGAGTGTCCGACAACAGCTGGCTGCCGTCGCAGATGATGGGATCCAGTTTTCGGTACCCCTTCGCGAGCCCTACCATCGACCCTGGCTGATGAACTTTCTGGCTGCGAGGACGCTCGACGGCATGGAGTCGGTGGTCGACGGCGTCTATCGTCGACGGATCAGCTTGACCGGTGGCGGGGTGGGGGAGGTTGCGGCAGAGCTCGGCGCGAACAGCTTGCGTGTCACCATTCCGGCGCAGAGTGAAATGCCGGTGCATGCGATTCTGCGGCGACTGCGCCGCATCTTTGATCTTGATGCGGATGGTGCAGCCATCGACGAGCAGCTTCGACAGGATCCCTGGCTTGCGCCTTGGCTTGAGCTTGCCCCGGGGCTACGAGTGCCAGGTGCGTGGGATGGATATGAAACGGCGGTTAGAGCCATTCTCGGCCAGCAGGTGAGCGTGGCTCGTGCCCGCACCATTGCGCAGCTGTTCATCGATCGGATCGGCGGCGGCACCTTCCCCTCACCGGATGTGTTGGCCGCAGCGGATATTGCGAACCTGGGTGCGATGCCAGGTGCACGATGTGAAGCCGTACGACGACTGGCCGCGGCGGTAACAGCGGGTGACCTTCAGCTCGATGAGTGTCAGGACGCTGAAGCGCTGACGACATCGCTTACAGCGATCAAAGGCATTGGCGAGTGGACGGCGAGTTATATCGCCATGCGAATCGCCCGCGATCCAGATACCTTTCTGGCGACGGACTGGGTTGTTCGCAAAGCACTGGTTGATGCGCCGCTCGGCCCAAGACACCAACCGGCCTTGTGGCAACCCTGGCGTTCCTATGCGGTGATGGCGCTGTGGTACAAGGCGGATGCAGAACGTCAGCACACTCAGCACAATCGGCACAAAAAGGCGGATGAGAAAAAACCTGATGGAGCGATTCGATGAAATACACGTGGATGCCAAGTCCGATCGGTGATCTCTTGCTGGCGGGCGAAGAAAAGCTGTCGCTGGTCAGTTTTCCGGAGGGCAACAAGAAGCAGGAGCCAAAGGAAGGGTGGGTTCGGGATGACAGCATTTTTCCGGAAGTTCGGCGACAGCTTGCAGAGTACTTTTCCGGCAGTCGCACGACGTTCGACCTTGAGCTTGAAGTACGCGGCACCACCTTTCAGAAAAGTGTGCTCCAGGCGCTGCAGACCATTCCGTTTGGTCAGACCCGCACTTACAAGGATATCGCCGAACAGGTGGGATCACCCAAGGCCGTACGCGCAGTCGGTGCAGCCAATGGCAGCAACCCGATTCCGATCATCATTCCGTGTCACCGGGTGATTGGCAGCAACGGCAAGCTCACTGGTTTTGGCGGCGGGTTGCCCACCAAGCAGTATCTGCTGGATCTTGAGCAGGGGAGAACCCCGCGCTTTGATGGACGTGCTAACGGATGAGTGCTGTGGCGATGGTCAGGCGGCAATCAGGCCTTTGAACACATCGAAGTAGTCCGGAAAGGTTTTCGCGACACAGCCGGGATCCAGAATTGTCACAGGTACCCCGCCCAGTGCGAGCAATGAAAAACACATCGCGATCCGATGGTCGCCATAAGTTTCAATCGTTGCCGAAGTCAGCTTCGCTGGTGGGTCGATGGCGATGTAGTCGCTGCCTTCCACCACCGCCGCGCCACACTTGCGCAACTCCGTGGCCATGGCGGCGAGTCGATCGGTTTCCTTGACACGCCAGTTGGCGATGTTGCGGATCACGGTCGGACCACGCGCGAACAGCGCCAGTGTCGCGGCGGTCATCGCGGCATCGGGGATGTGATTGAGGTCCATGTCCAGGCCGATCAATGAACCCGGTCGGACCGTGATGCTGTCCGGCCCGATGTTCACGTCAGCACCCATGCGACTGAGCACTTCGGTAAAGGCGACATCACCCTGAATGCTGCGCGCGCCGATCCCTTGCACCGTGATACCGGTGCCGGAGATGGCACCAGCAGCCATGAAGTACGACGCCGATGACGCATCGCCTTCGACAAGGAAGGTTCCCGGAGATCGCAGGGGTTGAGGGTGCGCGTGAAATACCTGGTAATCGTCATGCGTCACCTGCGCACCAAAACGATCGAGCAATTCGAGCGTGATGTCGATGTAGGGTTTCGATACCAGGGGCGTCGTCAGCTCAACTTTGGTGGGCTCCTTTGCCAGAGGCAGTGACATCAGGAGCGCAGTCAGAAACTGGCTGGAGACGTGCCCCGCGATATGCGTGGTACCACCAGTCAACCCCGTCCCCTCGATCGCCAGTGGCGGGAAGCCTTCCGCGCCGAGATAACGAATGTCTGCGCCCAGTTCGCGCAGTGCATCAACAAGATGACCCACGGGCCGTTCGCGCATCCGTGCAATACCGTCCAGTACAAAGTGGCCGGTACCCAGCGTCAGTGCGGCCGCCAATGGTCTATAGGCAGTTCCGGCGAGACCGAGATCAAGGGTCAGCGCCTGACCCGAATGCTGGAACGGCCTGCCGAGACCATGGACCAGCGTGTCGGCACCGTCCTGATCGATACGTACCCCGAGCGCAGTCAGTGCGTCATGCATCGCGCGAGTGTCATCGCTGTCGAGCAGGTTCTTCAGCCGCGTAGTACCAGTCGCGAGTGCTGCCAGTAAAAATGCCCGATTGGAGATGCTCTTTGAACCAGGCAACGACATGGTGCCCTGCAGGGCGGTCACAGGATCAAGGAAAAGTGAGTTCATTCCCGCACTTTACCATCACGCGCCGGATGTTCGAGGCGTGAGTTCGTCGAGAAATACAACGAGGCTCGGCGCCACCCGTTGCAGCGGCTTGCGACCGGGCGCCTCCAGCAGCACTTCACCGGATGTGTTGTCGACCGTCAGCATGTAATCGCTGCCGTCTTCCGTGCAGGCGAAAAACAGGGACAACGGCGCTTTCGCTCGACGTTGTGTCACGACGTGACCAATCTGGTTTTCGACGAGCCGCTCCGAGTCTTCCCTGTTCCATAGTTGCAGCAGTGATAGCGGGCCTTGTGGCGCCTGCGCACCGAGACTGGCGGCGAAGTAGCGGCCCCAGTACTGCTTCAGGTCAGGATGGATCGTGGCCTCGAGCGCCGCTTCCAGGGGCGCGAGCACACCGGGATCACCTCGACGTACCGGGCGCCACATGATGGATGGCTCGGTCGAAGCGGACATGATCACGTCGCCGTACTCGCACGGTGATCGCCAATCGGGCGACCACGGCGTGAGCAGCGGCGACATGGATTTCATGGTGTGATCGACGAAATCGTCCAGGGCTTGCGCAACAGTTCTGGTCACTCCGGCGGTGGCTCCCCGAAAGGTTCGCGAGGACCGGGATGCGGGCCACCAGATACGTGAGCCCGGCGCCCAGGGCCGCTTCGCTGCATCTGCTCATCAAGCGTAACGCGCTCTGCCGGGGTGAGTGATTGCATCAGTTGCACGAAGGCATCGTGGCTCGCCGATTGATGTGTCTGCATCTGGTTGTGCAGCGCCGTGAGAGCAGCCTTCAATGCAACGGGATCAGGCGAATCACGGCGAATTTCGTTTCGCAGGTTGTCTTGCAACTCGCGCATCTGGCGGAACTGCGCAGGCTCGGGACGAAAAGACCGCATCGATTTGAGCAGTTCTGCGCGCCGCTCCATCGGCAGCGTGTCGGCATAACGCATCAATCCAAACATGGGATTTATCATCATTGATGATGGGTGCGCACGAAACTTCGAACCGAGCATAAACCCGACAAGCAGGAGATTTGCCCCGAGTGAGATGACCAGCGCAATCGTCAGCCACTTGTTCTTAGTCATAGCTTACGTAGACCTCATCCAATAGGACCGAGGTCAGGTCCAGCGCGGGCGATGATTCCTCCTGCGCTGGCACGGCTGAGCCCAGCCAGATTCCAAGCAGTAGAGGCGCCAGCGCCAAGGCAGCGGGTCGCCAGAACGCTGCCGTCAGCCAGCCGACCAACTGATCGAAGGTCTTGCTGGTTTCGGGCGGCAAACCAGCCAGGATGCGTGTGTGCAAGCCTGGGGGTGCCACGTGTTTCGGTGCCGCTACGACGAGCTCATCCAGGGCTTGTGCAGCTTGTAACTCCGCTCGCGCGGGCGCGGAGCGTGCAAGCAACTGCTCCGCTTCGACGCGCATTTCTGCAGGCCAGGCTGTCTTGTTCGAGCCCTTTGCATCCAGCAGCGTGATGAACGCCTGCAAGTCCATGGTCTTGTGAGACTCTGTGTTCATTGGCATGCCCCATTGTCGTTGACAGGCGGGTGAATCATCTGCCGTAAGGCTCGTCTGGCGCGCGCTAGCAGGGATTCCGCAGCGTGTGCGCTGATGCCCATGATATGTCCCGTTTCGTCGGTGGAAAATCCGGATAAGAGAGAAAGCCCCACGGCGGTTCGCTGACTCAGTGGCAGACGAGCGATGCTCGCCTGCAACAGTTGTGTCGCGCCATCATCGTGCGGCTCCGGACTGATCACGGTTTCGATCATCTCATCGTCGAGCGACTGGGTTGGTTCACGTCGTCGCCAGGCGTCAACGAACACGTTGTGTGCGATGTGATGCACCCACGTTGTGACCCGAACGCTTCCAGGCCGAAAGGTGGATGCCTTCTGCCAGACCCGCATGAATGTTTCCTGCGAGAGATCGTCTGCATCTGCCGGTGATCGTGAGAGCTGAAACGTGTAGCCGTGGATGGCATTCAAGTGGCGTCTGACCAGTTGGTCAAACGCCTGGCGGTCTCCCGCTTGTATCCGTGCCATCAATGCTTCATCTGACTCTGATCGATCACGCAAGTGCGATCTCTCAGCCCGCCGGGAGAACGGCAAGCTTCCCGCTACCGACAGTCGGTGAGTTGCCTTGTTGGGCCGCCGAGCGTGCTGCACGACGTTCGTCGCGGGTGACTTTGCCATCCCCGTTCGAATCCATCTTGAGTAGATGTTCAAGCGGATTGGGCATTTCGTCCGAAGTCAGTGCGCCGTCACCATTGGCATCCATTTGCTTGAAGCGATGCGTACGAAAAACAGTTCGGCGAGCTGCTTCGACGTTTTCCCGGGAAAATTCCTGACGCGACAACGATGCATTATCGTCCGCATCGAGCTGATTGAAGATGTCGTCTTCAACGGCCTCGAAGTCGATGTCGAAGTCCGGACCACCCCGGTGGTGCGGCATCGGGCCCATCGCGCCAGGTGGTGGACCGCGGTGACCACGGAATCCGCCGGGATGATGTCCCGGCCCGCCCATCGGCCCGTCCTCAGCGACCAGAAATTCGGCTTCGCTGATGCTGCCGTCGCCATTGGTGTCGACCTTGGCCTGTCGCTCGGCGACTTTTTGTTCCACGTTCGCGAGGTCGATGGTCTCGTGGCCACCAAAAGGCGGGCGAGCAAAGACCGACGCGCTGATGAGCAAACCAACCGCAGTTGCAGTGAACATGACCAGTTTCGGAATCATCCGGGATCTCCTGTGAATTGTTCCCACCTGCTTGTACGCAGTATCAGCCGGATTCCGTCGCGGAATAGCTGATTTCTGTAATCCAGTACAACTGGTCGCCGGATGGTGTCTGCAGGCTGATCTCGTCTTCCACCGATTTGCCTAGTGCCGCGCGTGCCAGGGGCGAGTCGATGCTGATCCAGCCCAGACTCGTTTCGATTTCGTCGGCACCCACCAGTCGAACCTTGAGCGTCTTGCCGGCCTCGTCCTCAAGACTCACCCTCGCGCCGAAGAAGACCCTCGATTGATCGCGTGGCGTGCGTTCCACCACCTCGACTTCGTCGAGTCGCTTCGAGAGGTAGCGGATCCGCGCGTCCATCTCGCGTTGTGCCTTGCGGCCGTAAATGTAGTCGCCGTTTTCGGAGCGATCGCCGTTGGCAGCAGCAGCTTGAATGCGGGCGGTGAGGGCAGGGCGCTGAACCTTCCACAGCTCTTTCAGCTCTGCGGTCAGCCGGGCATGACCTTCAGCGGTGATGTACGGGGAAGCGCGTGCGCGAGGTGGTCGATAACGTGACATGCCTTAGCTTCACCGGCGAAGCGCGAGAAGGCAATCATTGTGTCCCGATAAGAGTGTCCCGATCAGAGTGCAGAGCGGATAGAGCGGGTGTTGTTCCCAAGAGAAAACAACACCCGGTGTGGTTTACCAGGCGCAGGCGCTACGATCGAGTTCAACGAGCAACTCTTCGCCGTAGGCAGAAGTGGAGCGCTCGAAGCAATCCCCGTTGCGATCCCTGAACAGGCGACGCCCCTGGTTTTGTCTGATCACTTGAGTAGACCGGACGATGGGAGAAGAATCGTAGACCACCTCGCGGTAGACGGGTTGTCGGGCGACTCGTCGCTCGTAACTGTT
>CAMDVY010000010.1 GCA_945878745.1 Klebsiella pneumoniae
AACACGGCCAACGCCAAGCTGGCTTGCAATCTCCTGATTCTGAAACCCGTCCGCTGCCAAGAACACAATGCTGGCGCGTTGCGCAAGCCTGACACTGGTTTTCTTCGAGCGCGATAGCTTCAACAACTCCTTGCGTGCTGCTTCATCCAACTCGACCTTCGACGCGACTCGCACTTGTTCTCTCCAACACCCTGGTTGGTAACAAGTTTACACCAGCACCCCTTTTATGTATTTGCATGAATGCATCAGTACACTAGACAACTGTTTGGAGCCACGGTGGTCAGCGAGTCGCCGACTGCGATCTTTCCGGCGATGAGGTTGCGGAGCACTAACGTGCATCTGTATCGAAACATCCTGCATTGCAAGTACCGAAAGATCGAACGCAGAAGGAGTAGGCGCAGCGACCTACCGTCACAGCGCTCCATCAACCAGACCGACAGCGCGAATTGCGAAACCCTGGAAAAAGCTTGATGACTCCGAGCGATTAGGCTTGCTCCAACCCAATCGTTCACGCTGACCTTGCCGGATCCTCCTCCGTCAGACCGGCACCTCAAACAGGGCTGCCAATTGCTCTGTCATGGCACCACCCAACTGCTCTGCATCCGTAATCGTTACCGCACGTTGGTAGTGGTGCGTCACGTCATGGCCAATGCCCACCGCAATCAACTCGACCGGAGAATGATTCTCGATCTGGTCGATCGCGTACTTGAGGTGCTGTTCAAGGTAATTGCTGGGGTTGACGAGCAACGTTGAATTGTCGACTGGCAGGCCATCGGAAATCACCATCAGGACCTTTCGGTCTTCACTGCGGGTAACAATCCGGTTATGCGCCCAGATCAGCGCTTCGCCGTCGATGTTTTCCTTCAGCAGTTCCTCGCGCATCATCAGTCCGATATTGCGCTTGCAACGATGCCACGTATCGTCCGCCGCCTTGTAGATGATGTGTCTGACATCATTCAATCGACCGGGATTCGCAGGCTTGCCAGCGTTGATCCACTTCTCGCGAGACTGGCCACCGCGCCATGCCCGCGTCGTGAACCCAAGGATTTCCACCCGCACCGAACAACGCTCCAGGGTTCGGCCAAGAATGTCGGCGCACATGGCTGCAATCGTGATCGAGCGACCGCGCATCGAACCGGAACTGTCGATCAGCAGCGTGACGACGGTGTCGCGGAACTTGGTTTCCTTTTCCTGCTTGTAGGCCAGCGGATTCATGGGATCGACGATTACCTGGGAAAGTCTCGCGCTATCAAGAATCCCCTCTTCAAGATCAAATTCCCAACTTCGATTCTGGCGCGCCATGAGCCGTCGCTGCAGGCGGTTGGCAAGCTTTGAAGTGGCATGCTGGAGCGGCAACAGCTGCTGATCCAGCATCGCCCGCAGGCGAATCATCTCGTCCGGATCACACAGGTCTTCAGCGCGGATGATCTCGTCGAAGTCGTGTGTATACGCCTGGTAGTTGAAGTCGACAGAGATTCTGCCGGCATCATCCGGCACCTGGGTCGGCGCTTCATCAGGATCCGCCTCAGCCCCGAGTTCATCCATATCCATGTCGGCGTCCATCTCCACCATGGTGGAGTCGCCTTCGGATGATTCTTCTGAAGCACCGTCTTCATCGAGCACTACGTCTTCCGGTGATGCATCGCTGTTGGCGTCATCACTTTCGTTCACGGTTTCGATATCGTTTTCGCTGGGTTCGCCTTCCTGTTGATCTTCCAGATCGGCTGCCAGACCAAGATCGGCGATCAGACGTCGGCCGACGCGCGCGAACTGGTTCTGATCGAACAGGCAGTCTTTCATCGCCTCGATGTCTGCGCCGGCGCGCTCCATCACATAGTCACGCCAGAAGCGAACCACGTTTTCTGCTGATGGTGGCAAGGGTCGCCCAGTCAGTTCCTGGCGAACCAACAGCCCAACAGCAACACTGAGCGGCGCCTCAGTCTCTGTGGTGATGGTATCGAAAGCTGCCTGCTTGCACTGGACTTCAAGGCTGGCATCGAGATTGCGCCCTACACCTTCCATGCGCAGCGCACCAATCGAGGCTACCCGGGCATCTTCGATCCACTGGAACATTTCCTGCGCAGGACCACCACCACCCGGTGCAAGATTTGCGTGCACAGCCTGATCATGCCAGCGCAGGTTGAGGGCAAACTGGTCGCCAATGCCACGGATAGCACAGATCTGATCATCAGTTGCCCCGAGGGAAGGCAATGGCACACGGATGTGATTGCCACGCGCCGCAGGTGCGCCATGACCAAACGTCACTTCCAGCTCGTCATTGCTGGCAATGGCGCGCATGGTGGCAGTCATCGCACGCTTGAACGGCTCGAGCGGGCTCTCTTCAGCCATGGCTATCTGCTCTCTTTCGTTCCGGGTATCAGGACGTCTTCAGCGTGATGCCGGCGGTTGCATCACCCAGATCCTCACCCATGCAGCGCTGGTAATATTCGGCAACGATCGGTCGCTCCAGCTCATCGCACTTGTTGAGGAAGGTCACGCGGAACGCAAAGCCGATATCACCAAAGATCTCAGCGTTCTGCGCCCAGGTGAGGACCGTTCGTGGTGACATCACCACCGACACATCACCGTTGATGAACCCCCGGCGACTCAGTTCGGCAACGCTCACCATGTTGGAGATGGTGCGGCGACCTCGATCAGATCCGGAGTAACTCTTGGCCTTGCCGAGCACGATCGCCATCTCCTGATCGTGAGGCAGATAGTTCAGCGTGGTGACAATACTCCAGCGATCCATCTGACCCTGGTTGATCTGCTGTGTGCCGTGGTACAGCCCGGTGGTATCACCCAGTCCAATGGTGTTGGTCGTGCTGAACAGCCGGAAAAAGGGGTGCGGCTGAATCACTCGGTTCTGGTCGAGCAGGGTCAGCTTGCCCTCTACTTCCAGGACCCGCTGAATCACAAACATGACGTCGGGGCGGCCAGCGTCATATTCATCAAACACCAGCGCGACCGGATGCTGCAGTGCCCACGGCAGAATGCCTTCCTTGAACGCCGTTATCTGTTTGCCATCCTTCAGAACGATGGCGTCTTTGCCTACCAGATCGATACGACTGATATGGCTGTCGAGGTTTACCCGGACACAAGGCCAGTTCAGCCGAGCGGCCACCTGCTCAATGTGCGTCGATTTACCGGTACCGTGATAACCCTGGATCATCACCCGCCGGTTATGCGTGAAACCCGCCAGAATCGACAGCGTGGTATCGCGATCGAAGATATAGTCGGCGTCAATGGCAGGCACGTGGGACGTGCGTTGGGAAAAGGCGGGCACTGCCAGATCCAGATTGATACCAAAGGCTTCGCGAACGCTGACAGTGGTGTCCGGAACCATATCCGGTGACAAACCCGATTGATCTAAACTCACGGCTGTTCCTATCTCTACTGGTTCGAAAGTGACAAAGCGGGCTATTGTACGTGCGCAATCCGAGATTGTCCGCTCACCAATGAGCCCATCCTCTGCAAAGAACACAAGGAAAATTCGTAACAGTCATGGCCAGGCTCTATCTCGTTCGTCACGGGCGCGCCACTGCAGGCATCGCCGAGAATATTGATCCCGGTCTGGATGATCTGGGCCGGCGACAGTCCGAACTGGCTGCCGAGTCACTCACACGACTGAGTCCGATTCCCCTGTTCGCGTCCCCGCTCCTGCGCGCGAGGCAAACCGCCGAACCCCTGCAGGCTCGATGGGGTGTCGATGTACGGATTGAGCCGCGAGTGGCGGAAATACCCTTTCAATCGACCGATCTGGCCGCACGCGCAGCGTGGCTGCAGAGTGTCATGTCCGGCCGCTGGTCCGAGCTTGGCGAATTCTGGCAATCGTGGCGCACCAACATCCTGCACTGCATGCTCGAACAAACCGCCGACACCATCTACTTTTCGCATTTCATCGCTATCAACGCAGCCGTCGGGCATGCGCTCAATGACGACCGCATGGTCGTGTTTCGACCCGATAATGCATCGATTACCGTGTTGTCGAACGACGGGGGGAGCCTCTCGGTGATCGAACTGGGCGGAGAAGCGGTCACCAAGGTGAACTGAATCACCGCTTGTGCGATTCGCTGCTTGAGTGGGAGCTAGTAACGAATCAACCAAGGTCGCAGTTCGGCGATATCCGGCAGCGTCTTGCCGCACAGATTGACCGACAAACTGGTCAGGCTCTCCCACGCATCTCCGAGCAGCTGCCCTTTGCCTTGCTGATCGATCAGTGCACATTGCGCCAGCACCCTGGAGATCGACCCCGCCCGCTTGCGAAAGCCAGGCAAGGCACGCTGCTGACGCGGTGGCATCCAGTCACCTTTGTCCGCCCTTCGAAGCGCGCTCGTCAATAAGTACAAAGGTCCGAACAGACTCTGGCCTTCCTGCTCAAGACCGGCAAGGACACGAACAACCCGAGTGGCTTCGCCCGCAAACACGGCATCAACATAGGCGAAACCTGAATGGTGACTTGAATCTTCAAGCAGCTCAGCCAGCGCTTCTCGACTGATCGGTGACACCAGACCACTGAGCTTGAGACGTTCGATTTCCTGCACGGCAGCCAGTGAATTGCCTTCCATCATGTCGGCAAAAAATTCCAGTGCATCCCGGTCGAGCTTGAGACCTGCCTTGCGCAATCGATCCGTCAGCCAGCCTGGAAACGCCCCGGCTTCGATCGCTCGAATGGTGACCACGAGGCCACCTTGATCAATCGCCTTGAACCACGCCGCGTTGCGCTGCTCCTTTCGAAGCTCAGGCGTGCGAATCAGCACCCGGGTGTCGGGATTGGGAGAAGACACCAGCATTTTCAGGATCTGTGCGGCGGATTGCCCGTCCATCCGCAAGGCCTGCATACGCAGGTCAATGATCTTTCTACCGCCAAACAGCGACATGCTTTGCGCTTCTTCAAGCAGTGATTCCCAGACAAACCCGCTTTCTGCAAACCGTACGTCACGTTCGTCAAAGCCCGCCGTGCGAGCGCTTGTCAGCACCTGATCACAGGCTTCTTCAACCAGCAACGTCTCATCACCGCAGATCAGAACCACCGGCGGAATGTCGGCTTTCAGCGCGTCCCGAAGGTCCCGACCTTCAACCTGCATCAGGAGCGGGAGCTGCAGGCGGTGAAGGCGGCGTAGGCGGTAACGCTGCAGATGCTCCCTGATTGCGGGCGACCGCGTTGACGGTTCGTAACAACGCCTGACCCACCTCGGCGCGCAATTCCCGCTGAATCAGCGATTGCTCTTCGCTATTGCTGGTGAGGTTGTTGCGGTCAACACGAAAGACCCGGGTGCGATTGATCCACTGCGCCGGTGCCAACTCGATGCCGGCACCATTGGTGATGCGCACATTCACACCGACTTCGAGTTCATATTCGGCCACCCGAGCATTGCCGGTCGTCGAAACAGCGCGCTGGAGATCGCGCTCTTCCAGTACTTCAACCACCACGTCGGCTGCTGAGCGGCTGGCGGATTCCGCCACGCCCGCGCCCTTGAGCATGCGTCGCAGGTCCGCAGCGAACGAACTGGTATCACTGGCAGCAATGAAATAGTTCTCGAACGCAGCGTCGACATCGTAAGAACGCAAATGGAAGCCACAACCGGCGAACAGGAGCAGCAGGGCACAGAGATTGAGTCGTATGAAGATCTGTTTCATGTAGACACGAATGTTGCAGGACCGGTGCAGCATACCATCAGGTCGCAAACGCATCAGCGAGCAGGTTGTCGGGTCGCAAACGCCAGCCCCAGAATAAAAAAGCTCAGCAGCAGAACAGGCCAATTCCCGGCTTGCTGGAACGGTGTTGAGCCCGTGACCGCGCGGAACGAACCCTGCAGAACGTCTGCCTGAAATTGCGGCAGCGACGCCGTGATCCCGCCCCTCGGATCGATGATGCCCGTGACGCCATTGTTGGTGGCACGCAAGATCCAGCGCCCCGTCTCACGTGCCCGCATTTGCGCGAGCTGCATGTGTTGCAGCGGTCCGATGCTGGAACCAAACCAGGTGTCGTTGGAAATCGTCAGGAGGACATCTGCGCCCACGCTCTGTACACGAACCGTTTCCGGATAGGCAATCTCGTAGCAGATCAACATCGCGGCGCGCAGGTTTTTCAGCTGCAACAGTGGCTGATCCGATCCACCCGCACTGAAGCCAGACATGGGCAGGTCAAAAAACGCGATCAGTCCACGAAGCAAACCCTCGAGCGGGACATATTCGCCGAAGGGGACCAGATCCTGTTTTCGATATTGCCCCTGTGCCGCACCCACGGCAATCACGCCGTTGTAGACATAGACGTCGCCATCGATCCGTTCGGCGAGCGGGATACCTGTCACCAGGGCCGTCTCGGTACGGACCCCTTGCCGATGCAGTTGCGTGAGCAACGCTTCAGCTTCGTGCGCCCAGTAGGTTACCGCCCCTTCCGGCCAGACGATCACATCGGCCTTGCCCCACCAGGGCGCGCTCATTTGCACATGCGTACGAACAATGGCGTCACGTTGATCTGCATTCCATTTCACCGACTGCTCGGTGTTTCCCTGGACCAGCGCGGCGGAATAGGTCTCACCGGGAGTCGTCCACTCAACTCGATCTGCCAGCCAGCCCACGAGCAGCGTGAGGAGAATTACCGGAAATGCCAGGCGTGGTGACCGCAGTCCCGAACTGCCCGCCACTCCAATGAGAACCACCGCTGCGCTGACGAGAAACACCCCGCCCAGTGGCGCGAGCCCGGCCAGTGGTGTTGCCAATTGGCTATAACCCGCAAACAACCACGGGAATCCGGTGAGAAACCAGGTCCAGAACCACTCGAATAGTACCCAGGTGGCAACAAAGAGCAGCCAGTTCAACCACTCACGTTCGCTTCTGAGCGCCATGAACAGTCGCAACTGCACAAGATATGACAAAGACATGAACGTGACCATCAGCAGCACGAGGCCACCTGCGAGCACTGGGCTCGCACTCCCATAAACATGGATGCTGACATACACCCACGATAGTCCGACGCCAAACTTGGCCAGGCCAAACCCGAGTGCGATTCGATTCACCGCCTCGGGCTTCAGCGTCAACAGCGTATAGAGACCACCCGCGGACACAAACGCCAGCGGCCAGAAGTTGAACGGCGCCAGCGACAGAACCAGCGCGCCGCCGCACAGCGCGGCGACCAGGAAGATCATGCGTCGACGCGAACGCGCAATAGTCGCAAGCGACGAGAATCCGAGTTCAATACCCGGAATTCGTATTCGCCGAGCACTGTCCGCTCACCTCGCTTGGGCAGATGTCCAAACGCCTGCAGCACGATACCGCCGATGGTATCGAACTCGTCATCCTCGAAGCGGGTTTTGAAGTGCTCGTTGAAGTCCTCAATGGTCGTCTCGGCTTTGACGACATACCAGCCATCTGTCATCGGCTTGATGCCACCCGCGTCATCAACATCGTGTTCGTCTTCGATTTCCCCAACAATCTGTTCGAGGACATCTTCAATCGTGACCACACCGGCGACCTGCCCGTATTCATCCACCACGACCGCCATGTGGTTGCGATTGGCACGAAATTCTTCGAGCAGAACGTTGAGGCGCTTGCTTTCCGGGATCGCGGTCGCTTGCCGCATGTGGTCCTTGATGTCGAATTGCTCACGACCACCATCAAGCAGAAGACGTATCAGATCCTTGGCATGCAGGATGCCCTTCACATCGTCCAGGTCGCTCCCAACCACCGGAAATCGCGAGTGCTGGGTGCTCACGATCACCTTGATGATGTCGTCCAGCGAATCGTTTTCCCGCATGAAAGCGAGCTGCGAGCGTGGCACCATGATGTCCCGCGCCTGCATTTCAGAAACGCCAATCGCGCCATAGATGATATTGAGCGCACCCGCATCGACAAGCTGTCGTTCTGCCGCATCGCGCAGCATTTCCAGCAGTTCTGCACGCGTTTCCGGTTCATCACTGAACAAGCTCACAAACCAGTCGTAGACGCCCCGCCGCTGTGATTCGGGCCGCAATTCTTCTGTCGTCTGTCGTTGTTCGCTCATTGGTATGGGTGTGCTATGCCAAAACCGGCCAGCACTTCCGCCTCCAGGCTTTCCATTTCTTTCGCTTCCTCATCATCCTCGTGATCGTAACCATGCAGATGCAGCATGCCGTGCACCACCATGTGCGCAAAATGATGGGCCAGCAACTTCTGCTGATCACTGGCCTCCTGCTCCACCACGGGTGCGCAAATGACGATATCTCCCAGCAAACGCAGATCAGGAACTTCCACGTCTGCAGCAAAGCTCAGCACGTTGGTCGGCTGGTCGCGCTGACGATACTGGGCATTCAACGCTCGCCCTTCGGTTTCATCCACAACTCTGATGCAAACCTCACTGGCCTGGGTCCCCAACAACTTCCGAACGGAGTTTGCCCAGTCGATGATGACTGAATCATCTGGCAATCCGGACATCACACTCGCCACCTGAACTTCAACGGTCATGGCTGTCGTCTCTGCCACCTGCGTACTGGAAAGCAGCGTAGGCGTCGACGATTTTCTGGACCAGCGGGTGTCGCACGACATCCCGTGAGTTGAAATGCGTGAAGTGAATACCTTCGATATCCTTGAGCACACGCCGCACATGCACCAGACCCGATTCCTGGCCACGCTGCAGGTCGATCTGGGTGATGTCACCGGTGATGACGGCGGTGGATCCAAAACCGATCCGCGTGAGGAACATCTTCATCTGTTCAATGGTGGTGTTCTGACTCTCATCCAGAATGATGAAGGCATTATTAAGTGTGCGACCACGCATGTATGCCAGAGGCGCAACTTCAATGATGTTTCGTTCGATGGCCTTCGCCACCTTTTCGGTACCCATCATTTCGTACAGTGCATCGTAGAGCGGGCGCAGGTAAGGGTCGATTTTCTGCGCCAGATCGCCAGGCAGAAAACCAAGCTTTTCACCGGCCTCGACCGCCGGCCGCACCAGAATGATGCGCGCCACACGATGTGATTCCAGCGCTTCAACCGCGCAGGCCACTGCCAGGTAGGTCTTGCCGGTGCCGGCAGGTCCGATACCAAAATTGATGTCATGCTCGCGAACAGCGGCGACGTAACTCGCCTGGTTACCACCACGTACCCGCACCATCTTGCGCGTAGTACGCACGAGAATTTCCTGCGAGTCATCCGCACGCACCTCATCGCGAGAGATGTCCGCGAGCAGGGAGTCAACGCCGGACTCCTGCAAAAACAGATGCACCATGTCTGGCTCGATTTCCGCCTGATCCCTGGTTTGCAGATACAACTCCTGGATCAGCGCACCTGCCGCCCGCACCCGACGCTCGCCACCGCTGATTTGAAAGCGATTACCGCGATTGCGTATGTGTACGCCCAGTCGCTTTTCCAGGTGCTTGAGGTTCTGATCGTAGGGGCCACACAACGCCGCAAGCCGATGTGAGTCGTTCGGTTCAACCGTGATGGTGCTGTTCAGGGGCACTATTCTGGGATCAGCGCGGGGATCGGCGCTGCCCGGGGATGGTTCGATCGTCGGTTCGGCTCGTAGTCCGGATTCTGGGTCGCTCAATGCGTCCTCTGGTTATGGTCCTCACGCCGAAGGATATCGGTCGAGCCGCTGCTGTCAAATGACATCGCGGTTGCCGCGGAGGAAGTTCCGCTGGGCTTCTTCTATACGGATGTCGACAAACTGACCGATCAAGGCTGGATCGTCTGCCCGGAAGTTCACTACCCGGTTGTTCTCGGTACGCCCCTGAAACTGGCCCGGATCCCGTGGGGATCGACCACTGACGAGGATCCTCTGCACCGAGCCAACCATCTGGGCAGAGATCCGTGCCGTATTGGCGCTGATCAGGTCCTGCACGATGCCCAGACGGTGTTTTTTCACCTCCATCGGGGTGTCGTCCGGCAGATCAGCTGCGGGGGTACCTGGACGGGCGCTGTAGAGGAAGATGTACGAGTGATCAAATCCGAGCGCTTCGATGAGATTCACCGTACCTGCGAAGTCCGCTTCGGTTTCACCCGGGAAACCGATAATGAAATCGGACGACAGACTGATGTTCGGTCGCACCTTGCGCAGCGCCCGTATCCGCGATTTGTACTCGAGCACGGTATGGCCGCGTTTCATCATCGCCAGCACTCGATCCGAGCCGGACTGAACAGGCAGATGCAACTGGTCGACTAGTTGCGGAATCTGCGCGTAGGCCTGGATCAGGGAGTCCGTGAAATCAATCGGATGTGAAGTGGTAAAACGAATGCGCCCGACACCATCAATGGCCGCCACGTAGTGCAGGAGTTCAGCAAGATCAGCGACATCGCCTTCGATTTCACCCTGATAGGAGTTGACGTTCTGGCCAAGCAGCTGGATCTCTCGCACACCTTGTGCAACCAGTCCACGCACTTCATCAAGTACATCGGCAACCGGGCGACTGACTTCTTCGCCGCGCGTGTAGGGCACGACACAGAAACTGCAGTATTTACTGCATCCTTCCATGATCGAGACATAGGCACTGACACCATCCGCATGGGGTGCCGGCAGCACATCAAACTTCTCGATGGCCGGAAAGCTGATGTCGACTACAGCCCGAGGGCTGCCGTTGATCCCCGCTGTTCGCCGGCTCGTGGCTTCGCTCAGCATGGCGGGGAGCCGATGTATGGTTTGCGGTCCGAACACGAGATCCACATAAGGCGCCCGTTTGGCAATCGCCGCCCCCTCCTGGCTGGCGACACAACCTGCCACCGCGATCATCACATCCGGTCGCTCAACTTTGATCGAACGCCACCGACCAAGCTGGTGAAAGACCTTCTCCTGGGCTTTTTCGCGAATGGAGCAGGTATTGAGCAGAAGGAGGTCCGCCTCTTCGGGAATGGAGGTCTCCTCATAGGCCAACTGTTCGCGCAGCAGATCACGCATACGAGCCGAGTCGTACTCGTTCATCTGGCAACCTTGTGTCTCGATGAAGACCTTTCTGGACAACTGAGAGCCTTGCGCCGGGCGAATCTGGGGGCGCGGATTATACCCACAGTCGAATCGACTTGAATTCTTCCACGCCTGACCTATATAACTGCGGTCCTTCGATCGAATGAGCGACCATGGCCAAGCGCGAGATCACCGAGAGCATTTACAAGGTTCTGTTCCACAATCAGGGGCAGATCTACGAGGTTTATGCACAGGCCATTTACCAGAGTGATCTGTACGGCTTCATCGAAGTCGAAGACTACATGTTCGGCAAAAAGTCGCAGATGGTCATCGATCCCAGCGAAGATCGCCTGCGGACGGAATTCGAGGGCGTCAAGCGCAGTTTCATTCCCATGCATGCCATCGTCCGGATCGACGAAGTCGAGCGCGAGGGCATCGCCAAGGTCAAGGACAGCAAGGGCGACAAGATCATGCCATTCCCCATGCCACTCCCGAAGGACAAGTAGGAGCGATCTCCTGATCGCGATTCCCGGATCACCCCAATATTGCAGGAGCGATCTCCTGATCGCGATTCCAGGATGCCACCCTGGTTGTAGATCTCCTGATCGCGATCTTCGAAGATTCCAGCCATCGCGGTCAGGAGACCGCTCCTACAATCCCTCGAAGGCCATCGCGGTCACTAGACTGGCCCCTACAGGACCCCCGGCCCACAAGGCTCAATACCCCTGATCCAGCAGCGGAAATGCCCCAAGCACCGTCGTTGACCCCATCGCCCCTGCACGCTCCACCAGCGAAGGATTCAGGTCGCCGAGCCTGGCGACACCGGACAGCGCCATGGCATTACGAATCTCGTGTTCAACGATTTCCAGCGCCCGAACCACCGCTCCCGGACCTCCGGCGGCCATCGCCAGCCCTTCCAGCCGCCCCATGCCGACTGCAGACGCACCCAGGCACAGCGCCTTGACGACATCCGCGCCACGCAGAAATCCACCATCGACCCAAACCGGCACCGCACCATCAACAGCCTCGACAACCTCCGGCAGCGCATCAATGCAGGCTCGGGTGTGATCGAGCTGACGACCACCATGATTCGAGACATAAACGACGTCGACACCTGCTTCGACACATCGTTTTGCATCCGCTGCGACGTTGACGCCCTTGATGATCAAGGGAATTTCGAACTTCTCCTTGATATGGGCCACGGTATTCCACGTCATCTTCGCCTGCGTGCCGAACTCCCCGCGCCCACCCTGACGACCGGAAGGCGGGCCGAATCGTTTAAGAATGTCGCGCTCACGCCGCGAATAGACCTGGGTATCGGCAGTCAGACAGAAAGCGGTGTATCCGGCGGCCATGGTCCGTTCGATCATGTCGTCGAGCCAGCTCTCATCGCCCAGCAGATACAGCTGATAAATCTTCGGCCCTGGCACGTCGCGGGCGACGGTTTCAAAGTCCGGCAGACAGGCAGAGCTGACGATCTGCAGAACACCAAAATCCTTGCAAGCCTGGGCCACGCCGCTGGCGCCACTCGGATCAAAAACCTGCACGGAACCGATAGGCGGCATGACGACGGGTATGCGAACATCCACCCCGAGCATCGATGTCTTCAGATCCATCTCACTCACGTCATTGAGGATGCGTGGCTTGAATACCCAGCTGTCCAGTCCGTAACGGTTGCGGCACAGCGCGCTTTCGGTTTCCGCACCACCAACCAGATAATCCCAGTGATTGCGGTTCAGTTTGAAGCGGGCGTGTTTCACCATCTCGGTGAGGGTATTGAAGTCTTTCATGAGTGACCTGTCGGATGACCTTCTCATAAAATAACTGTTTTTCAGCCAGGAGCGTATTTTCATGTCCACCGTGGTGATCATCGGAGCCGGACACGCAGCAGGACAGGTTGCCGCAAGCCTGCGTCAGGATGGCCACGAAGGGCCGATCATCATGCTGGGCGATGAGCCCGTCATTCCCTATCAGCGACCACCGCTGTCAAAGCAGTACCTGTCCGGTGAACAGGCCATCGAACGTGTTTACCTGCGACCGCAGAAGTTCTACGACGACAAGAACATCGATGTCCGCACCGGGGTGACGGTTGACCAGATCAATCGCACCGCAAAAACCGCACACACCACCGCTGGCGATACCATTGGCTTCGATCATCTGATCATCGCCACCGGCAGTCGCGCCCGTAAGCTGAGCATCGAAGGGAGTGACCTCGGCGGCATTCATTACCTGCGCACTGTCGCTGATGTCGATGCCATTCGCGGCGAAATGGCACCTGGGAAAAAGCTCGTCATCGTGGGGGGTGGATACATCGGACTGGAAGTGGCCTCGGTTGCCGTCGTCGCAGGGCTTGAAGTGCACGTCATTGAAATGGAGTCGCGCATTCTGCAACGCGTGACCACACCGGAGATGTCGGCCTACTACCATCAGTTGCATGCGTCGCGGGGTGTTCACATCCACGTCAGCACGGGCGTCAAAGGGTTCACCGGCACCAACGGCCGAGTGACTGCCGTGGTGGCGGGTGACAAGTCATTTCCCGCCGACCTCGTCATCGTTGGCATCGGCATCATTCCGAACATCGAGATCGCCAAAGAAGCGGGAATTACCTGCGACAATGGCATTGTCGTCGACGAACACTGCAGGACCAGCGATCCCGACATATACGCCATCGGCGATTGCACAAACCATCCGAATCCGCTGCTGGGTCGTCGACTGCGGCTTGAATCAGTGCCCAACGCCATGGAACAGGCGCGTGTGGCGAGCGCCAATATCCGGGGCGACGCAAAAACCTATGCCGCCATTCCGTGGTTCTGGTCTGATCAGTACGAACTGAAGCTGCAGATGGTGGGCTTTTCAGCGGACGGCAACCAGCAGGTACTGCGCGGTGACAAGGCCGCCAACCAGTTCGCCGTGTTCTATTTGAAGGATGGGGTTGTCGTGGCCGCAGATGCCGTCAACAGTCCGAAGGAGTTCATGCTCTGCAAGCAGATGATTGGCAAGCCAGTTGATGCAACCAAGCTTGCGGATCCCGCGCAGGATCTGAAGGCGTTGCTTGCCTGAAAGCCGAACGTGCTGTCGGAGCGGTGTTCCGATCGCGATCCCCGGGAGGAACGCTCCTCCACGGAGGTATAAGTGGCCTCTACAACGTTCTGGCAATCAGCTCCTTCATGATCTCGTTGGTACCGCCATAGATTTTCTGCACGCGTGCATCGGCGTACATTCGAGAGATTTCGTACTCATCCATGTAACCGGCACCGCCATGCAATTGCAGGCATTCATCGACGATTTCGTTCTGTTTCTGGGTGCACCAGTACTTGGCCATGGAGGCCGTGGCAGCATCGAGCCGGCCATCCAGATGCTGCAGCAATAACTGATCAACAAACGTACGTGCTACCAGTGCTTCAGTCTTGCACTCGGCGAGCTTGAACTTGCTGTTCTGGAAGTCGATGACACGTTGACCAAAGACCTTCCGCTGCTTGACGAACTCGAGAGTGACTTCGAGGGCACGCTCGATGCCACAGACCGCAGCTTGAGCAATGTTGAAGCGCTCCTGTGGCAGTTGCTGCATCAGCTGTACGAAGCCCTTGCCTTCTTCTTCGCCCAGGCGATTGGTCAGAGGTACCCGACAATCATCGAAGAACATTTCTGACGTGTCGGCGGCATGCTGGCCCAGTTTTTTAAGATTGCGTCCACGCTTGAAGCCAGGGTTATCCGTCTCGACAACCACCAGCGAGATGCCGCGTCCGCCGAGGCCTGGATCAGTTTTTGCGACGACGATGACGAGGCCGCAGTGCTGGCCGTTACTGATATAGGTCTTGGCGCCGTTGACGACGTAGGAATCGCCATCCCTGATCGCCGTGGTCCGTACTGCCTGCAGATCCGAGCCGGTGTTTGGCTCGGTCATGGCAATCGCACCGACCATTTCACCGCTGGCCATTTTCGGCAGCCATCGCTGACGCTGTTCTTCGCTGCCATATTTGAGGATATAAGGTGCAACGATGGTGCTGTGGACCTGGTTGCCGAAGCCCCCGAGCCCCGCATACAACATTTCTTCCATGATCACTGTTTCGTGGCGATAGTCGCCGCCGCCACCGCCGTATTCGGCAGGTATCTCTGCGCACAGCAGCCCTGCCTCACCGGCCTGCAACCAGGCGTCCCGATCAACCATGCCGGCTTCTATCCAGCTGTCGTTTCGGGGTTTGAACTCGTTTTCGAAAAAGCGACGGGCCGATTCGCGCAGGATACGCAGCTCATCATTCATCCACGGTGATTGATAGTTCTCGAACAGCATCATTGATCCGGCATGTTTCGACGGCGCGGGATTAAACAGGAAGTCCCGCACATTGTGTAGATAGGGCGCGGTCAGGGCCAACCAGCACCAGGTGCAGGCGCTGTGGTCACGACCACCTGACCGCTGCGTTCCGCCTTGCACTCAGCGGGTCTGGAAGTTTTGCAGGTGAGGATGAACAGACGTTGTCCGCCAAGCATGCAGGCATATGCACTGCGATCGGTGGCCACGCGATGCGTGATGGCGCCGCCTTCGACCAGTCGGATGCATTCGTTGGTGGTTGGGGATGCCACCCAGATTCCGCCATCCGAATCCAGACAGATGCCATCGGGAACCGCGTCCTTGGGCATCTGTGCCCAGATTCGACGATTGTGCAGGTCCCCTTGTTGGTCGATATCGAAAGCAGTCAAACGACCTGCAAAGGTCTCGCCGACGATCAGGGTACGGCCGTCCGGGGTGATAACGGTTCCGTTCGGGAACACCAGGTCCGTCGCAACGATACGTGCGGTACCGTCGGGTTTGATGGCGATCAGTTCGGCGACACGTTGTGCGGCACCCTGGTGCAGATCGAAGCCAAAATTGCCGACATACGCCTGGCCGGCTGCGTCGACAACCATGTCATTGCAGTGACCGCTTGCCAGTGAGCCCAGATCTGCGTGAGTGGTCAGAGCGTGTCCATCGAAGCGCAAGACCTGCTTGTCCTTCATCGAGACTACCAGCAGGTCGCCGTCGGGGAGCCACCCGAGTCCGGAAGGACGATTGGGGACCTCTACGATGGTTTGGGCGACCCCTGAGTCATCCAGTCGGACGACTTTGTGATCGTGCATGTCCGATAGCCAGAGGTGGCCTGCGCGCCAGCGTGGACCTTCTCCAAAACAGAAACGGTCGGCAAACAGCTCAGCGGCCAACGGAGTCGTCATCATTATCTCCAGCACATGCGGGTCAGTTTCAGTGCAAACCGAATTGGGCAAGACAGTAGCATGCTTGGTGCGAGGCGAAGCCTGTCAACCGTCGGTGATGCTCGTGTGCAGCTGTTCCGATGGGTTATAAGGCGACAATTAGGGCTGATTTGACAAAGAAGGCCACGGCCCCGCTGTTCAAGCAATACTTTTCAGCTATTCTTGCGCCTCCAAAAAAGGAGGTGTTCATGAAAACACTCAACACGATGCTCAAAGTTCTGTCGATTGGTGTGTTCGCGCTGCTGGTCGGTGCGTGCTCACAGGAAAAAGCAGCTGACGCTGCCCAAGACGCTGCTGCCTCTGCCCAGGATGCTGCTGCTTCTGCGTCCGATGCCGCCTCCAGTGCGGCTGAAGCCGTAACCGAAGCTACTGAAGGTGCTGCTGACGCTGCAGTCGATGCAGCTGGTGACGCAGCAGATGCTGCGGGCGAAGCTGCTGACGCCGCTGGCGATGCTGCTGCCGCTGCAGGTGATGCTGCTGCCGCTGCAGGTGATGCCGCAGTTGATGCTGCTGGTGCAGCCGTAGACAGCGCAGCCGGTGCAGTTGATGCCGCAGCTGGTGCAGTTGATTCTGCTGCAGAGGCTGTGGACGCCGCAACCAACTAAGGTTGGCGGGTATCGACCGGTCTATTCGACCGGGTCGAGGTTGAGCAAGAGCTCAGGGAGTTACCGGCCAGTGTCGGTAACTCCCGTGCTTTGTCCGGTTCCTGGTTTCTGAGACCGTGCTTGATGTCAGCTCTTGTTGAGCTTGGTGGCAAGGTCCTGTCCGATCGTTTCAGGTGTCGTGGTCGGCGCATAACGCGCGGTCACCAATCCGTCCCCGTCTACCAGGAATTTTGTGAAATTCCAGGGTATGTCCTGTTTGCCCGTATCATCGGGTCGCTCTTGTTTCAGCCATTTGTACAGGTCGCAGGCCCCGGCACCATTGACTTCGACCTTGGCGAACATTGGGAAGTTGACCTGATAGCGGGACGTCGCGAACTCCAGAATTTCAGCTTCTGACCCCGGCTCCTGCCCGCCGAACTGATTACACGGGAAGGCCAGAACCGTGAACTTGCCAGTTCGATCTGCGTTTCCCGAGGTCGTTTGCCCCAAGGTCGTTTGCATAGTACGCAACCCGGCGTACTGAGGTGTCAGTCCTCAGCGACTGGCAACGTTGACGATCAGGCAGGTTTGGCCGCGATAACGGGCGAATTCCACGGGATTTCCGTGGATGTCGTTCATGGTCAGTTCATGGAAGAAGGACATGAATACTCTCCAGAGTGACGGGTCGAAACCCGCTTGGTTGTTGGTTTTTTGTCGGCCCTTTGTCGTTTGGCGCTCTCAGCAGGTTGGCGTCCTCAGATGGCTGGGGTTACCATGCCGACTGCTCGCTCCGGCGGGCGCTAAATCAAAAGAACTCTATCAGGGGGAACTATGCGCGATGTCGTTATCGTCGACAACATTCGAACTGGCCTGGCCAAGTCCTTTCGAGGCTCATTCAATCTGACCCGTTCGGATGACATGCTCGCGCATTGCATCGACGCGTTGCTGGATCGAAATCCACAGCTGTCTGCTGACGAAGTTGAGGACGTGGTGGTTGGCGCGGCCAGTCACGCGGGCGAACAAGACGGCAACCTGGCCCGGCTGGCTGTAGTGCTTTCCCGTCTGCCCATCACGACCGCCGGTGTCACCATCAACCGTTTCTGTTCTTCCGGACTCCAATCCATCGCGATTGCGGCAAATCAAATCGCGTCGGGTCAAACCGAAGTCGCCATGGCTGGCGGCGTTGATTCCATCTCCATGCGTACTCGTCAGACCGCAGGCAAAGCAGAGTTGAACAAGCGCCTCGTTGAAGAAAAGCCGGCGATCTTCATGGCCATGGGCAACACCGCGGAAGTTGTCGCCCGTCGCTACCAGGTGACACGTGAAATGCAGGACATCTATGCCCTGGAAAGCCAGCGTCGATATGCAAATGCACAGAAAAATGGCTGGATTGGCGAAGAAATCGTGCCGATGGTAACCACCATGCTGAAAGTCGACAAGGAAACCGGTGCCGAGTCACGTGTCAGCGTTACCGTCGACAAGGACGAGTGCAACCGTGCCGATACGACACTCGCTGGGTTGGCTAAACTGCCACCCGCGTTTGAAGAAGATGGCAGCGTCACTGCGGGCAACGCATCGCAATTGTCAGATGGTGCGTCGATGACTTTGTTGATGTCCGCTGAGCGTGCTGCGAAGCTCGGTCTGAAGCCAATGGGCATCTTCCGGGGATTTACGGTGGCTGGATGTGAGCCTGATGAGATGGGCATTGGTCCCGTGTTCGCGATCCCGCGATTGCTTGAGAACGCTGGTCTGAAACTCAACGACATCGACCTGTGGGAATTGAACGAAGCATTCGCTTCACAGTGTGTCTACAGCCGCGACAAACTTGGTATCGATCCAGCCAAGTACAACGTCAATGGTGGCAGCATCGCGATTGGTCACCCCTTCGGCATGACCGGTTCGCGTTGCACGGGTGCGGTACTGCGTGAGCTTCGTCGGCGCAACAAGCGTTATGGCGTGGTGACGATGTGCATCGGCGGTGGGCAAGGTGCGGCCGGTCTTTTCGAAGCAGTCTGAACCCTGACTAACCGGGGCGGCGTAACAGAATGATACGACGTCGAAATTTGTGGGAAACAGCGGTCTGGCATTGTGGGTGGTTATTGCTTCGCAGGATTGACGAAGTCGTTGACCATGGTTGAGCCATACCGCTTGGTTTACTCGCTTGCACATTGGCTGGCCTTTGGGCTGGCACATGCGCTGGCACATGCGCTGGTAAAGAGGGGAAGGTACATCGTTGCCTTCTCCTTGTGCCTGTTTGCAGTTGAAGCTTTGGCAGTCAAGGAAAGTCAGCCTCAGTACCCTGGGTCGAGTGCCCGACTACCACCTTCCAGCCAGATTTCGTATGCCAGCGCCACAGATCTCGAACTGAAATCCCTGGGCGAAAAATGGGCGATGTTATCGGCGCCAGAGCGCCGAGCACTGCTTGCAGAAGTTCGCATGCGCTGGGCGAGG
>CAMDVY010000011.1 GCA_945878745.1 Klebsiella pneumoniae
GGCGCAACACGGAGAACTGGGTGCCGATCTGGCCACTGAAGAACGCGTGGCCGAGCGCAAGAAAAAAAGAGACAGCCGCCAGAAACTCGACAAAAAGGAATTCACGACCTTCCAGCAGACCGCTGGCTGGGCCGCCACCACCATCTTCAAGGGCGACATGCGGGCCCGCAACGACATCATCAATATCGAGGACGAACCAAAGTTCGAGACGAGAGCACCGGGTGCTTCCGCTACCAGCGCAGTTAGCGGGCGGGACAAGGACCGGCAGCGAATCCGCGCACGGCTCGGTGCGTTCACCCAGATCAATACCCAGGTCGAGACCGGCATTCAGATCGCCTCTGGCGGTAGTGCGGACCGGCGTTCGACCAACCAGGATCTCGACGGTTACTTCGACAAGAAGGCGATCTGGCTCGATCTCGCCTACATCGACTATCACCCGGTCAGTGTGCCCGGCCTCAAGCTTTTTGCCGGCAAGATGAAGCAGCCCTGGATGGCATTGGGCGATGTCGCCTGGGACGGTGACATCAATCCGGAAGGGTTTGCTGGGAGCTACCAGCGCAAGTATGGTACGACCACCCTGTTCGGCAGCGCCGGCTACTTCGTGCTTAAGGATAACGTTGATGGCGAAGGCGTTGAGTGGAAGAACGATCTGAGCCTTTACTCGGTGCAGGGCGGCATCTCCTTCGACGCCAACGACAGTATTCGCCTGACCGCTGGTGCCAGCCTGTACAACTACCGGGGTGACGGGGAAGAAGGCACCCAACCCGCAATCCTGCTGACCGCCAACGGGAACACAACGGACGAGTTCACGCTCTACGAGGGCTTCGGCCAGATGGACGTCATCGGTCTGCCGCTGCCGCTAACCCTGTACGGCCAATACATCGTCAACGTGGACGCCACCGATTTCAAAACGTTCCAGGACGGCAACGAGGATACAGCGTGGCTCTTCGGCGTACGCACCAACGTCGCCGGCATAGCCTTTGACTACACCTACCGGGATGTTGAGCGCAACGCCGTGGTCGGTCACTTCACCGATTCGGACTTTGCTTCCGGTTTCGTCGCCTCAAGTGGCCACAAGCTGAAGGCCCAGTATGACTTCCTCGAAAATTTCAACCTCACCGTGTCGTGGTTCTACGCGGAGTCCGACGCAGCAAGCCGCTTCAACAACAATAACGCCCAGGTCGAGACGCTCATGATCGACCTTAACGCGAAGTTCTAACCCAAGTTCCACTCCTGGAGAAACCAAGATGAAAAAAATGAATCAATGGGCGCTCGGTTTGGTTATGAGTGCCGCAACGGCAGCCCCGCTAACACAGGCTGCAGAAGTCATCAAAGTCGACGGGTCCAGCACGGTGTACCCCATCACGGAAGCGGTCGCGGAGGAATACCAGTCATCACTGGGCGGCGCCCGCGTAACGGTGGGAATCGCAGGCACTGGCGGTGGCTTCAAACGCTTCTGCCGGGGTGAAACCGATATCACCAACGCATCGCGTCCCATTCTGAAAGAGGAAATGATCGCGTGCGCACAGGCTGGCATCAAATACTTCGAACTGCCGATTGCCTATGACGCACTGACTGTGGTGGTCAGCAAGGCCAACACCTTCGTTGACAACCTGACCGTCGCCGAACTCAAGACCATGTGGGAGCCGGCTGCACAACAGAAGATCATGACCTGGAATCAGATCCGCGCCTCCTTCCCGGCCGAGCCACTCAAGCTGGCCGGTGCAGGCGCTGATTCCGGCACATTCGATTACTGGACAGAAGCGATCATGGGCAGATCGAAAGCCTCTCGTGGTGACTACCAGGCCAGCGAAGACGACAACGTCACCGTTCAGTATGTCTCGCGCGACAAAGGTGCACTGGGCTACTTTGGCATGGCGTACTACGAGGAGAACACCGACAAGCTGCGCGCTGTCCCGATTGTCGCCACAGGTAGCACCACCGCCGTGGCTCCTTCAGCCAAGACCGTCAACGACGGCACCTACCAGCCACTGTCACGACCACTCTTCATCTACGTGAAGGAAAAGTCGCTGGCTCGCCCCGAAATCAAGGAATTCGTCGAGTTCTACCTCACAGAAGGCCCTGCGCTCGCAGCGGAAGTTGGTTATGTAGAACTGCCGGCCAAGGCGTATGAACTGGCTCGCGAAAACCTGAAGGGTGGCAAGGTCGGCAGCGGCTTTGCAGGCCACGCGGAAATCGGTCTGTCGGTTGAGGAACTGCTGGTGCGAGAGCGGACCCACTAAGCGGTCGAAAAGAGGAACTGACCATGACTGCGGATTCGATCAATCAGGCGTCCGGCGCAGCCGCTCCGGACAGCCGATTCGCCTACAAGCCGACACGACACATCGGCGAACGGATCATCGAGGTGACCCTGTTCGCTGTGTCGATGACAGCGGTGGCGGTAACCATCGGTATCGTCGGGATTCTGCTGGTTGAATCCGCATCGTTCTTCGATCAGGTATCGATCGTCGATTTTCTGACCGACACTCAGTGGACCATCATGTTTGCCGACAAGCACTACGGCGTGCTGCCACTGTTGGCGGGCACCCTCGTGACGTCGACCGTTGCATTGTTGTTCGCTGTTCCGGTCGGGACCATTGCGGCAATCTACCTCAGTGAATTCGCCAGTGTGCGGGTGCGTGAAACCGTCAAACCCACCCTCGAACTGCTGGCCGGCGTTCCGACCGTCGTCTATGGATACTTCGCGCTGCTGATGGTTACCCCGGCGCTGCAGTGGTTCATGCCCGACCTGCCAGGGTTCAACATGCTCGGGCCAGGACTGGTGATCGGCATCATGATCATTCCTTACATCACCTCCATGGCCGAAGACGCAATGCGATCCGTACCCATGCAGATGCGTGAAGGTTCTTATGCGATGGGCGCAACGCGCTTGCAGACCTCGCTTCGGGTCGTAGTCCCCGCAGCAACGTCAGGGATTGTCGCAGCATACATCCTTGGGATATCCCGGGCTTTCGGTGAAACGATGGTGGTGGCGGTCGCCGCTGGTCAGCAGCCGAACTTCACCTGGAATCCCACTGAACCCGGCGCAACGATCACGGCATTCATCGTGCAGGTTGCCCTCGGTGACCTGCCACATGGCAGCATCGAATACCAGAGCATTTTTGCTGTAGGACTTGTGCTGGTGCTGATGACCTTGTTGTTCAATGTCCTGGGTCACGTGGCCCGCATGCGATTCCGCGAGATCTACTGAAATGCAAGACATTCAAGCAATCAGACAACTTGTTCAGCTCGGCCGACGCAACGACATGATCTTCGCCATCATCGGGTTGTTCTGCATGATGATCGGGATTCTCACGCTGGCTTTCCTGCTGGCCGGACTGGTCCAGGATGGGGCTCACCGGCTCAACTGGTCGTTCTTTGAAAATTTCCCGTCTCGGCGAGCGCACCAGGCCGGCATCCTCAGCGCCATGGTTGGCTCGAGCCTCGTCATGATCATCACCGCCGTGACAGCCATACCATTCGGCATCGGTGCCGGGATCTACCTGGAGGAATACGCACGTAAAAGTTGGGTGACCAACCTGATCGAGGTCAACGTCACCAACCTCGCCGGCGTGCCGTCGATTATCTATGGCCTGCTGGCACTCAGTGTGTTCGTCTACATGCTGGATTTTGGACAGAGCATTCTCTCTGCAGGCCTCACGCTTGCACTCATGATCCTGCCCGTCATTATCGTCACGACGCGAGAGGCGATCCGTTCTATCCCTGTCAGTATCCGGGAAGCCGCCTATGGGGTTGGGGCCACACGCTGGCAACTCGTACGCGATCACATCCTGCCCTACTCCGCTGGCGGCATCCTCACCGGTGTCATCATCGGTCTGGCCCGGGCAATCGGTGAAACCGCGCCAATCATTACCATCGGGGCTCTGACGTTTATCGCTTTTCTGCCCGCCGCACCAATCTCCGGGGACTTCCCTTTCATCAGTTTCGAATGGCTCGAGTCCCCCTTCACGGTCATGCCGATTCAGATGTTCAATTGGTTGTCGCGACCACAGGCTGCCTTTCAGGAGAACGCTGCGGCAGCCGGCCTCGTCCTGGTCGTGATGACGCTTGTCATGAACGGAACGGCGATCTGGTTACGCATTCGTTTCAGGAAGCGAATTAAATGGTAGAGCAAAAAAAAATGGATATGTCCATAAGCATAGCGGCAAAAGACCCGCAAACCTCGGGCGCCGAAACAACGCCCACCACGTTGAAAGCCGAGGCTAAAGATCTCAACTTCTGGTACGGCGAAAATCACGCGCTGAAGAACATCAACATGCGCATCGATGAGTCACGCGTAACAGCGTTGATCGGTCCCTCAGGCTGCGGCAAGTCCACCTACCTGCGGTGTTTCAATCGTATGCACGACCTGCAGGACAACACCCGCTACGGTGGACAAATCCTGTTCCAGCCCGATGGTGTGAACATCATTGATCGCAGTGTCGATCCCATCGAGGTGCGGATGCGCATCGGTATGGTTTTTCAGAAGCCGAATCCGTTTCCCAAGTCGATCTTCGAAAATGTCGCCTATGGGCTGCGCGTGCGCGGCCAGAATAACCGTACGGAAATCGCCGATCGAGTCGAGCAGGCGCTGCGCGAAGCATCAATCTGGGACGAAGTCCGGGAACGCCTGGAGGACATGGCCTTCAACCTGTCCGGAGGGCAGCAACAACGCCTCTGCATCGCCCGGGCTCTGGCAACCGAACCCGAGCTGTTGCTGTTCGATGAACCAACCAGCGCACTTGACCCAAATGCGACGGCCAACATCGAAGACCTGATCCACCGCTTGAAGGAAAAGGTCACGATTCTCATCGTTACCCACAACATGCAACAGGCAGCGCGGGTATCGGACTACACCGCCTTCATGTACCTCGGTGAACTGATTGAGTTTGGCGCGACGCGTGGTGTGTTCACGAACCCAGCAAAGAAGCAGACCGAAGACTACATCACCGGCCGATACGGCTGATCTGGAGTACCTGGATGACACTCAACAAGAATGATCTGCGCCGTCACCTGTCCGGCCAATTCAACGCCGAACTGGATGCGATCATCGGCCAGGTCCAGGCGATGGGAAAGCTGGTGCTGGACCAGCTACGTGACGCGCTGAGGGCGCTGGAACTGAACGACGGTGAACTCGCTGTACAGGTGGTCGCTCGCGACGCTGAAGTCAATCAGCTTGAATTGGGACTGGACGAAGCGTGCCGCGACATGCTGGTCCAGCGTCAGCCAGCGGCCGGTGACCTGCGCCTGGTGTTTGCCGTCATCAAGGTCGTGATGGACATCGAGCGAATGGGTGATCTCGCCAAGCGTGTCGCCAAGGCAGCCCTTGAATCTCAAGGCGCGCCGCAGAAGC
The DNA here is from genome assembly GCA_945878745.1 of Klebsiella pneumoniae. Taxonomy (GTDB): domain Bacteria; phylum Pseudomonadota; class Gammaproteobacteria; order Pseudomonadales; family Azotimanducaceae; genus SYFY01. Next base: position 5,354 of record CAMDVY010000011.1, read on the forward strand.
GATTTGGCAGCACGATCGCAGCGCTCGGCGAAAGTGTGCTCGCGCTGTCGGAAAAGGCGCTCGCCGCCTTCGTCGCCTTTGACGGCGTCGCTGCCGCCGCCATCAAGCAGGAAGACCGGGCTATTGATGAACGATGCAAGGAAATCACGGCTGAGTTGCAATCGTTTATCGCAGCACAACCTGACGCGACCGGCGGGGCACTGCAGATGATCTGGGCTACACGCTCGCTGGAGCGGTTCGGAGATCATGCCAAGAACGTCGCCGAGTACATCTTCTATGCCGTCTACGGCAAAGAGCTTCGCCATATGAGTGATGAAGAAAGGGCAGCCTGGCTGGTGCAGAACTGAGCCCTGCCTCTCCTCCGGTCTAGACCGACATCATCATACCGACATCGGATCCAGCTAAGGTCTGCCAGGTGGACGACAACCACGTCGCGAACCATACAAACGACTGAGGACTGGAGATGACAGGCACTACGCACTTCGATCTGATCTGCATCGGCAGCGGTCCGGCCGGGCAACGCGCTGCGATCCAGGCTGCGAAGCTCGGCAAACGTGTAGCTGTCATCGAGCAGCAGAGTTATGTCGGTGGAGGTTGCGTCGACACCGGCACGATACCATCAAAGACCTTCAGGGAAGCCGTTCGGCGCGTGTTTTCGCGACCACGCCTTGAAAGCACCGACTCTCGAACATTCCCCGCGCGTGTACGACCTACCATGGAGCAACTGGTTGCCCATGTTGAACAAGTGATCCAACGCGAAATCGGCATCGTTCAGGATGTGTTGATGCGGAACGACGTGACACTCGTCCATGGCCGTGCGTCATTTCTGGACGCGCATGCGATTTCTGTTGCGACTCCAGATGGCGCTCGGGAGTTGCACGCAGACAACTTCCTGATCGCAGTCGGCACACAGCCTGGCAGCCCCCGAAACGGATCCCTGGATGGTGCGACACTCCTCGACTCCGACAGTGTTCTCAAGATGAAGCAGCTGCCGCGGACCATGGTAGTGGTAGGCGCTGGCGTGATCGGTATTGAATATACATCGATGTTCGCTGCACTGGGTGTACACGTGACCCTGGTCGATCAAAGACCTCGCCCACTCGAATTCCTCGATCATGAAATCGTCGACGAACTGATCCATCAGTTGCGCAAGCATGACGTCGTCCTGCGATGCGGCGAAGCCGTCGAGCATGTCGAGGTGATCGCCGGCCCTCCTCGCCAGGGGCTGTTGCGCCTCGAATCGGGCAAACATCTCGTCGCCGACGCAGTACTACTCACGTCAGGTCGCATCGGCAATACCGCCGCTCTCAATCTCGACGCTGTCGGGCTCGTTGCTGACGAGCGCGGGCGAATTGCTGTCGATGAGCACTATCGAACATCGGTTGCGCATATTCGCGCCGCTGGTGACGTCATCGGCTTTCCTGCACTGGCTGCAACTTCGAGCGAACAGGGACGCATTGCTGCCTGCCACATGTTCGGAATACCAACAGAGCCAATGGGCGCACACTTTCCAGTCGGTATCTACTCAATCCCCGAAGTGTCCATGGTGGGCGCTACAGAAGAAGAATTGACCCGCCAGCGAATTCCATACGAATCGGGTATTGCCCGTTATCGCGAGATATCACGCGGTCCGATCCTTGGCGATGATTCCGGGATGTTCAAGATGCTGTTCCATCGTGATCATCGCACCTTGCTCGGTTGTCACTGCATCGGCAGCGGCGCAACTGAATTGATCCACGTCGGGCAGGCGGTCCTGGCCCTTGGTGGAGGGCTGGACTATTTTCTGACCAATGTCTTCAATTACCCAACGCTTGCCGAATGTTACAAGGTCGCCGCGCACAATGCGGCCAACAAGCTGGCTCTGGTGCAGTACGCGACGCGGAATGGATCAGGGATGACCGCGGCAGTTTCCAACGGGATCGTCTGACACTAGCTGCGGCACTTGCGTCGCATCCTGTTCACAAAGTTGTCTCCCTCAGTAGCGCTCCGGTACAAACATCTCCGCTGGTATGGGATGACGTGAGTAATCCGGATTGCGCACCCGAGCGGGTAGTTCGACCAGTGGTTTGGGCATCTCCTCATATGCCATCTGCGACAACAGATGGGCAATACAATTCAGTCTGGCCTTCTTTTTATCCACAGCCTGTACCACCCACCACGGTGCCTCTGGAATGTGAGTACGCTCGAGCATGGTTTCCTTGGCCTTGGTATAAGCCTCCCAGCGCACTCGGCTCTCCAGGTCCATCGGACTCAATTTCCACTGCTTGAGTGGGTCGTGAATACGACCCAGAAAACGCAGATGCTGCTCATCATCGGTGATTGAAAACCAGTACTTGAGAACCTGTATTCCCGAACGAACGAGCATGCGTTCAAATTCCGGGACGGAGCGGAAGAACTCTTCGACTTCATCTTCACTGCAAAATCCCATCACGCGCTCGACGCCGGCCCGGTTATACCAGCTTCTGTCAAAGAGGACGATTTCGCCGTCGGCCGGCAGATGCTGGACATACCGCTGAAAATACCACTGCGTACGCTCCCGGTCGTTGGGCGCAGGCAGTGCAACAACACGACAGACACGCGGATTGAGGCGCTGTGTAATCCGCTTGATGACCCCGCCTTTCCCTGCAGAGTCCAGGCCCTCAAACACGATGACGACCTTTTTCCTGGTCGCCACTACCCAATCCTGCAACTTGACCAGTTCGCGTTGCAGGCGAAACAGCTCGCCAAAATACTGCCGCCGTGAGCCCTGGCGGTCTTGAGCACTCTCGGCTCGCAGACTCACAGCATCAAGATTTCGGTCTTCAAATTCGAGTTCCAGTTCCTCATCGTAGCCATCCAGCAGATCGCTCTCTATGCGTTCCAGCAGGTTCGCCTGAAGCTCAGAGACCGAATTGACTCTTTCCATGGGACACCTTTTCGTAAAGAAGAACCTGTGACGGATTGTGACATTCACCGACTGACGAGACGATGACAGGATCGTGACGTTTGCCTGCTCAGCACATGACAGTTTTGCGACAGTTTTTCAGAGGCTGTCACCAATCCTTAGCACTGGATTCTTATAACAGAAGGTCAAATCAATCACGCTGGGGATGACACGTGTTTCACATGAGGCGACTATCTGTACTGGTAACCCTGCTCCTGGCGCTCACCGCCTGTGAAGGGGACGATGGCAGGAATGGAAGTGCAGGAGCGGTTGGTGCACCAGGTGCAACAGGACCGGGCGGTGCAGTTGGCCTCAACAGCCTGACCGTTCAGCGCGTTCTGCAACCCGGTAGTGCCTCCTGTCCACAAGGTGGCACCCGAATCGAATCCGGCAACGATACAGATCGGGACGGCGTGCTTGACGCCAACGAAGTCACCAGTCGAAGCAACGTCTGCTCACCCAATGTCGAGCGCAACTTTGTTCGCCTGAGTACCTTTCCTGCATGTCGCCAATACGAGACATCCTGCGATACCAATACAGCAGCGGCTGCAGAGATTGCCGCAGCCAGTGAAGACGGCCTCACGGTGATGTACACCGATAGCCCCGGCAATGTGGTGGGGTTCGTCAATATCACGAATCCGGCTTCGCCCTCTCCGATTGGCACGCTCGCCGTCGGTGGTGAACCCACCTCCGTGGCAGTGGCTGGAGACTTCGCACTTATCGCTGTCAATACCTCGCCAAACTTCGTGACTCCGAGTGGCAATATCACCGTGGTGAACATTGCGACACGGACCATCGTCAGAACCATCGACGTAGGTGGCATGCCGGATTCCATCGCCGTCAGCCCTGATCGGCGTTTCGCGGCGGTGAGCGTCGAAAACGAGCGCAATGAATCCGCAGGCAACGGACGCCCGGAACAATTGCCTGGTGGATTCCTGGCGGTTCTCAATCTTGCAGGAGCTCCCGCTGCCTGGACCACAGCCAACGTGACATTGAATTTCGGCAGCATGCTCTTTCCGAATGACCCTGAGCCGGAATACGTGGATATCAACAGCAACAACGTCGCCATTGTCACCTTGCAGGAAAACAACCACATTGCTGTTGTCGACCTGCCTACTGCCACGGTTCTCAACGATTTCACTGCCGGCGCCGTTGATCTGGTTCAAGTCGATACGATCGATGAGCGACCCAATCGAGTCCTGCAAACGGGAACACAGAACAATCGTCTTCGTGAGCCTGATGGTATCGCCTGGATCACTGACCAGATATTTGCCACTGCCGACGAGGGGGATCTGGATGGCGGTAGTCGGACATTTACGGTATTCAATCGGTCTGGCACAGTACTGTTCAATTCCGGCGCAGCCCTTGAACATCTCGCTGCCCGGGTTGGCAACTTCAATGACCGACGCTCGGACGCCAAGGGTAACGAACCAGAAAACGTCGAAGTCGCTGCGTTTGGCGCGGATCGCTTCCTCTTCGTCAACTCCGAGCGCACGAGTCTGACCACGGTCTACAACGTCAACGACCCGGCCAACCCGGTGTTTAAACAAGTCCTGCCAACAGCGCTTTCACCCGAAGGTGTCATTGCGATTCCATCACGCAATCTGCTGGTGGTGTCGAGCGAACTGGATAACCGGGCGTCTGCTTTCCGTGGCGGCCTGAACATCTATCAATACAAGGTTACTGAACCGACCTATCCTTCCATCAGCGCCTCCAATCGCACGGACGGCACACCGATTCCGTGGGGCGCCTTGTCAGGACTTGCGCGAGATAACGCCGTTGACTATCTGTTGTATGGTGTTGATGACAGCTTTTTCTCCCGCAATCGCATCTTCAAGTTCGACCTGTCGACCAAGCCGGCCTCCCTGATCGAAGAAATCACCTTCCTCGATACGAACAACGTCCTGGCACAAACACCAGCAACGGCGGTGGGCAACGTCCCGGATAACGATCCTCTTCGATCCCAGACCTTCGACTCGGTAGACCTGTCCCGATTGCTGAATTCTGACAAGTCAGTCAACCTCGATCCGGAAGGTATTGCGCAAGCTGCCGACGGTGGCTTCTGGATCGCCTCGGAAGGAAATGGATCCGTAACCGCAGCAGAAGCCGGCCGCCCGATACTCAGCCTCAATTTTCTGCTGAAAACCTCATCAACAGGGGTCATCGAACGCGTGATACGGCTGCCCGACGCGGTCAACGCAGGTCAATTCCGCTTCGGGTTTGAAGGGGTGGCTGAGTTCAACGGACTGGTTTATGTCGCCTTTCAGCGCGCCTGGACCGCTCTCGGTGATGCAGCGAACCTGGCTCGTATCGGTGTGTTCAATCCCACTACCAACGCCTGGACATTCCTGCGTTATCCACTGGAGACCCCCACTTCTCCCAACGGCGGCTGGGTAGGTCTCTCGGATATCGCGACGCTGGGTGGCGGGCAGTTCCTTATCGCTGAGCGGGACAACCAGGGCGGACCGGATGCGCGTATCAAACGCTTGTATCGCATCGATGTAACCGGCGTCGCAGATGGCGCGACACTGACCAAGACACTGGTGCGCGATCTTCTGGTGCAGGGTGACCTGACACGAACCGGTGGCCTGGTACCTGAGAAAATCGAAGGCGCCGCTTTCACGCTGAACGAGGCCGTCTGGATCGTCAATGACAACGACGGCGTCAACGACAACAGCGGCGAAACCCAGCTCATCAACCTGGGAGATATCGTTCCCTGAGCCAGCTGACCTCTGGAGGGTGACTCCGGAGTAAAAAAGAGGTCAGCGCCCGACTTGTTGGCTCGTGCCAGGTCTACTTCAAAATGGACCTGCGCACGGGACATCATCGGTAAGCGCTGATCGCTCGCCAAACGACAGTACCGCGACGACACGTCCATGGATCGGCGCCATGGACACTTGGCTCTTGGCCCCCCTCCTTCCCCCTTTATCGGTCAAGTTTACTGGCCCCGCAGTTGTACCAGCGCTTCGAACTCGCAACCATCGCTGCGCCCTGATACCTTCCAAGTGGCCAGCGCTTCCGGTCTCCGGTTGTCTGGAGAAACACAGCGCACCAACCACCCATACTGCAACCGGAGGGCTGGAATGTCAGACAACACCAGGATCGACATCTATCTGGTCGTCAACGCCAAATACCACGACACCAACTTCGCGCGTCTTGAACTGCTGAAGCTTCTCGCCGAACAGGAAGACGCCTGGGTTCACGTCGCATCGGATTTTTCCGATCTCGAGACCATCCGCACATGCAGATTGCTCGTCACCTATACCTGCGACCTGCAACCCACGCTCGAGGAGCAGCAAGGTCTGCAATCGTGGCTGCAGCAGGGTGGACGGTGGCTCGCTCTGCACGCGACCAACGCACTCATCGAGTTTGTGAACGGCAAAGCCGACACACCAGATCGCGCGCCGTTGTTCATGAGCCTCCTGGGTAGCCGGTTCATCGCTCACCCTGCCATTGCCCGCTTCACCGTACGGGTAACCGATCCAGGGCATCCACTGGTGGCAGGCCTTGAGGACTTCGAGGTGGAAGACGAGCCCTACTACTGTACCTACGAAGGCAATACTCACGTGCTGCTTGAGGCTTCCTACCACCAGCCATCCACAGGCTATGTGCAGTCGACCTTCGGGACCGATCGTGACAGTCATCCACAGATGTATCTCCACAGCTATGGCGGTGGCGAGGTCCTCTATCTCGCTCTTGGACATTGTTGTGGCAAGTACGACCTTCGGCCGCTGGCGGATGTGGTGCCGGTGCACCGTGGCGCCTGGCAGAATCCGACGTATTACGAACTGCTGCGCAGAAGCATTCGTTGGGGTATCGCCCAAAACAACTGAGAGATTCAGTGAGGAGATTGCCCCGCCATGGGAAGGGTTGAACAGGAATTCCTCGATCGTCCGAATCCGCGCAGCGGTCCATTCAAGGCACCGCCGTTCCTGCCCCGCAAAATGCACAAAGGGCTGGGTCTTGAAAGCCTGGATGGTCAACGCTATCTGTCTACAGACTTCATGCAGGCGGAGTGGCAGAACGTCTGGACCAAGACCTGGCAGCTGGTGACCCGGGTGGACGATTTCGAGGAGCCCGGTTCGTTCCACGTACACGAACTGGGCAAGGAATCATTCCTCTTCGTCCGCGGCGAAGATGACAAGATCCGCGGTTTCTATAACGTCTGCCAGCATCGCGGCAATCGTCTGTGCCAGGTAGAGAGCGGCGTCCTTGATACCTTCGCTTGCCCTTTTCACGGCTGGCAATGGCACACCGACGGCTCTCTCAAACAAGTTGCCGCGCCGGAGTTCTTTCCTCAGTTCAAGGACGGTGTTCCTGCAGCTGAACTCGCCTTGCCGGAAGTCAGGGTTGAGATGTGGGGTGGTTGGCTCTGGTTCAACATGGATCACGACAGCTGTTCATTGCGCGAGTATCTGGGCGAAATTGGCACACATCTGGAAACCTACGAGTTCGAGACCTGGGACCTCATCGACTACCAGACCTTCGAATGGGCTGGCAACTGGAAACACGCGGTGGATGCGTTCAACGAAAGTTACCACTTCGCGGCCCTGCACCCTGACATGATCCAGTTCGGCGAGGGACACGACATCCCGATCGAGCTGTGGGGCATTCATTCGAGGATGCTGAACTTCAATCGGACTGTGAGTGAACTTGTCAGCGACCGGGAGACCATGACGCCGCTGCGCAGGAACATGATGTCGAGACGCCAAGCCAGTTCGGCTCCTGCGCAGACCGAGGTTGCCAAGGACATGCACCTGGCGGAAATCGCCTACCGCCGCTCGATCGAGCACAAGACGTTTCTGCCGTACCGACAGATGAATGATGAACAACTGGTCCACCAATACCACTACACTTTCTTTCCGAACACCACCTTCACGCAGACTCCGGAAGGTGGTGCAGTGTTCCGGTACAGGCCTCATGCCACCGATCCCGGCAAGTGTTACTACGATTTTTTCATCATTGTCCGAAGGACACCTGGCGTACCCAGTACACAACGCCCGCCGCACCGGATTCATGGACAGGATGGTCCCGCGGATTACGCCGCAGCGTTCAATGGCACCTTTCATCCGGTGCTGGCTAACGTCCTGGCTCAGGATGGTTCGAACATGGCGACCATGCAGGCCGGTGTTGCGTCGGATTCATTCAAGGGGATGATTCTCAGTGAGCAGGAGATCCGCCTGCGGCACTTTCACAAGACCATCGACGACTTCATTGCTGGGCGTGTGACGACACACAGCCTGTTGCCGACTGACCACTATCACGCGTAGATCGAAGATGGTGTGGTAAACGTTGCTGGATTCGCATAAGCCGGTTGTATCGACGGGGTCAAACCCAGGACCACGGCGCGTTGCCGCTGAAAAAAAGCGCGCGCCGAGTGATTGCATAATGCATGCGTTAACTTCATTATGAAGACATGGGTGTTCAACTAACTATTAGAGATGTTTCCGAATCGACCAGGGATGAGCTGGCCGCGCGTGCAGCCCTGCAAGGCAAATCGATGCAGGAGTTCCTGCGCTGCGAACTTGAGCGCCTCGCGTCCCGTCCATCCATTGAAACCTGGGTAGCCAGTGTGCGGGATCGAAAGGCGTCGACCAGCGCCAGAGTGTCGTCAACCAAGATTCTTCGTGCCAGAAACGCGGATCGAAAGTGACGGTCATCGTTGATGCCTCCGTACTCGTATCAGTATTGGTTGACTCTGGAAAAGAAGGACGCTGGGCTGAAGAGACCCTCCTTGGGCAACCCACTGCGGCTCCGGAATTAGTCCTGGCCGAAACTGCAAACGTGCTTCGTCGTCTCGAACGGGCAAAGATCATTTCTGCTTTCGAATCGAATGGCGCTTACCGTGATCTCATGCGATTGAATATTGAACTGTTTGCTTTCTCTCCGTTCGCCGAGCGAATCTGGAGTCTGCGTGACAACCTCACAACTTACGACGCGTGGTACGTCGCGCTGGCAGAAGCTCTTGATTGCCCTTTGGCAACGCTTGACGTGAAGATCACACGCGCCACCGGCCCACGTTGCAAGTTCATTTCCCCTGCCTGAACTCGCCTGACACCCGTCTCGAATCGGATTCTGCGGTAGTCGGAACGCACAAATCGCAGCGCCGAGTGATCGATTCGTGATGCCACACATTCTCATCCCGGCCCGCAAACCAGCCCCCGACAGAACTGTAGATCCACTTAACGAATCAGAGTCTCAATTCTCACAAATACACCCCAACTGTTTGATTCCTTGGCGATGATTGTTCATGCACCAGCAAAGCCAATAGAGTAGTTGATCGATCCGCATCCGGGCCCCTTAGTCTCAGAGTCTGACTGCTCCAACAAGCTATATTAGACATGTTGCGCCGCAACATATATTTCCAGGAAATCCCTTTCTCCGACCTTTGCCGCACAAAGAGCCCGTAACTGTCTCGTTGGGAATTCGAAGACCATCGGCCTTGATCCCATCGTTTGACACGCCTAGACTAGGCCAACCACCCCCGGCGTTGTGGGTGGTGACAAAAAAAGCAACAGGGCACTTTGGGGGAATTCAAAATGATGCGAAGCATTGTTTCTACCTCCGTGGCCCGAGTCGTGATGACTGCCGTAGTTGTAAGTAGCAGCGTATTATCCGTCCCGGTGATTGCCGCGGAGTCTGATCTCGGTATCGAAGAAATCATTGTTACTGCACGCAAGAAGGAAGAGTCCGTTCAGGATGTTCCGATCGCCATGACGGCGTTGTCAGAAGAACTTCATGATTCAACCATTCGCAACCTGAGTGACGTGAATGGATACTCGTCCAACGTGATCATTCGTCAGAACCCGGGCCGAGCGCGTGCGTCTACCATCACCATTCGTGGTGTGACCAGCACCAGTTCGGGGGACAAGTCGTTTGACTCGCCAATAGCGGTTTCCCTGGATGGTGTCTTCTTTGGCACGGTGACTGGACAGATCGTTGAAAACTTCGACCTCGAGCGGGTCGAAATCCTGCGCGGCCCACAGGGAACGCTGTTTGGCAAGAACACGGTTGGGGGTGTGATCAGCGTCTTTCGAACCAAGCCAACCGGGGAACTCGGGGGCAAAGCCAAATTGACCGCCGGACGGTATGGCAATCGTGAAGTTCGTGCGTTGGTGAACTTTCCGATTTTCGAAGATACGTTAGCCGCGAAGCTGTTCTACGCGGGAGTCAAGAATGACGGCTACCTGACGCGGACATTCGATGGTGGCAAGGCACCGGAAAAAGACTACGAAAACTTCGGGGTGACGCTGCTGTGGACACCGAGCGACAGCTTTGAAGCGCTGTTGACGATCGAGCGCTACAACGACCATAGCGATACCGGCGCACCTACCAACTACAACGTGTTGCCCGGATATTTTCCGAAACCGACGGGCGCCGATCTTGGCCGCGTTCAGGATCTGAGTGGTGGAACGATTCCGTGCAATCTGTTCAGAAGCTGTCGGCTTGATCCGGAAAAACGCGCCACCTCGGTTGAAACCAACCAGCCGAACAAGGGGCGATACCGCAATGACGTCTATTCCCTGAACATGCACTACGACATCAACGAGAACCTCAGCCTGGTCTCCGTCACCGGCTATCACGACACACCTTACGAAGACACCATCTCCGAACTCGATGGCACGAAGGACGATTTCATCTACATCGACAATGACAATGTCTATGAACAGTTCAGCCAGGAAATTCGGCTCGAAGGCACCTATGAACGATTCGACTTTGTCGTCGGCAGCTACTACTTCGAAAGCCAGTATGACCAGGACTGGGTCACGGCAGGAACCTTCTGGAACGTGTTGCTGGGTGGACTGCGCTTCGATACACCCGCGGGTCTCGATCTGTGTCTTGCAAAGGTCTTCGGCGTGCTGACGTGCGATCCACGATCGCGCGGACAAGGGCTTGGGCCAAACTATGATCAACGCCTCTTCCAGTCACAGAAAGCTGATTCACTCGCGTTTTTCACCCAGGTCGACTACGAAGTAACCGACAAGCTGATCGTCACCGCCGGGATTCGTTATACGGATGAAACCAAACACTTCAAGGGCTATCAGGCTTACCAGGGTTCGCGGGCGCTGCGGTATCCATTCAATTTCGATATTGGCCACGCCGATCTGAAGAACAACTGGAAGGAAACCACCATTCACCTCGGTGTGGCCTACCACTTCACCGAAGACATCATGTTTTTCGGTACCTACTCTGAAGGGTTCAAGAGCGGCGGATTTTTTGGTGTAAACCAGAACATCAGGGATTTTGTCCGGAATCAGTACGACCCCGAATTCGCCAATTCCTACGAAGTCGGCATGAAAGCTCAGTTCATGGATAACCGACTGCAGGTCAACGCCACCGGTTTCTACAACGACTTCAAGGACAAGCAGGATTCAAACGTCGTCAACGACGCTGAAACCAATACTGTCGCGACCGTGTTCGAGAATATCGGTGGTCTGGAGTACCTTGGTCTCGAGCTGGAGACGCGTTTTGTGGTCAGTGAACACCTGGATATCTTCAGTACCGCTGGCTGGCTGGATGCGAAATACAACGGATTTTTCTCGAAGGGATTCATCCCCATCCAGGACCTGCGACCAGGAACACCCGCGCAGAACGTAGACTTTCTGACCCCCAAACTCGCGCCTGAATGGACGTTTGGTGTGGGTGGCACTTACACCATGGCGGTAGGTCCTGGTGAATTGTCTCTGCAGACCAAGTGGAACTACGTCAGCAAGCAGGAAACCGACACGTTCAACGACCCAGGTACCCAGTTGGGTGCGCAGAAGTTTTTGAACGCGCAAATCGGCTACGTATGGGATAAATTCCGTGTGACGGTATTTGGTCAAAATCTCACCAATGAGCGACAGGAGATTTCCGGATTCTTGCCGGGGCTGTTTGGCACGGGATTTGTCGGTCCTGGTGCGACGTACGGCGTAGAAGTGGAAGCGGCGCTGTAGCGATCGTCTGAATTGCCTGGCAGCGAGGTCCGGTGAAGTACTTTCGGACCTCGACTGCCTCGACAGCATAGAGGCAATCAGCGAGACCAAAGTTCCACTGGAGGGAATCGACCGTCATCAGATGAGTCAGGAATAGTTGATCCCTCGGGAGGGGAAACATGCGTCTACGTCATGCCTACAGTGGTTACGTCTATGAATCCACGGACGACGGTCAGGTCAGGGTCAGTGATCCCAAGACCGGACGATCCGGCCTTTTTACGCCAGACGCCAAGTGGGTATCCGGCGATCTCACCTATGCCGATCATCACATGATCGGCCACATTGGTGGCAAGACTGCCGAAGGCGCGACTTCTCTCGGCGCTTTTTCACGCCGCCGCGGGTGAAAGTCGAAGTCGAACCCTCGCGGGTGGCATTCGACATCAACGCAGGTGAGACCATCATCCAGGCCGCGTGGCGTAACGGTTATACATGGCCAACCATCTGCGGGGGCGAAGGCACCTGCAAGACTTGTGTGTTCCAGATCCTCGAAGGCGAAGAGAACCTCTCGCCCATCGAACCCTGGGAGGACACTGGGTTGCGCAGCCTTGCAGAATCGTTACCCAACAAAGGTCAAGGCTGGCGCCTGGCGTGTCAGGCCAAGGTCATCGCTGATATTCGTCTCAGAAAAATCGGAGTGAGGAAACAACATGGCAACAGTTGATACCAAAAACGCCAAGCAGAAAGGAAAGGGATCGCCGGGCAAGGCCGACAAATCGAAGGACCCACGACAACCCCCACTGGGTTACGCTCGATCCCGCGGCAAGCAGGTTCAAGACCTGCTCGACGAGGAAACGGTAGAAGTACCCTGGCAGTTGCGTCACTCCGAGTTCACGTATCTCGGCTCCGAACCCCTGGATCGCGAACACTACATCTCTAAAAAGTGGGCAGAGCGTGAGATCGAAAAACTGTGGGCCAAGGTCTGGCAACTCGCCTGCTTCGAGCAGGACATTCCCGAAGTAGGCGACCATATCGTCTACGACATCGTTGACTGGTCGTTCATCATCGTTCGAACGACAACCAACGAGATCAAGGCGTTCTACAACTCGTGCCTGCATCGTGGCCGACAATTGTGCGAAAACCAGTCGGAATCCGCCAATTCTCCGGAGTTTCGCTGCCCCTTCCACGGATTGTCATGGAATCTCGATGGTTCGCTGAAGCAAATTCCGCCGTCCATCGAATTCGACTTTCCCCATGTCAAAAAGAAGAAGTTCAGCTTGCCGCAGGTGCGCTGTGAAATCTGGGATGGTCTGGTGTTCATCAACATCGATGACAACGCAGAGCCTTTGCTCGATTTTCTCGGTGACATCACTAAGCACTTCGAACGCTGGCCGTTTGCG
>CAMDVY010000012.1 GCA_945878745.1 Klebsiella pneumoniae
CGCTTCAAGACCCGGCCAGAGGGCAAGGCTGACTTCTATCTCTGACCTCTATCTGTGAAGAGCGCCGCGGCCGATCACTTCCCGACCAGAAAAGCAGATAACGAGCGAGCCAGTGCGGTGACGGAGAAATGCGCCTGAGCACGCTCACCCGCCAGACGGGCATAGGCGTCGGCATCACCTCGAGCGCTGTTGAATCGCTGCAAAGCTTCACTCATGGATTCCACAGTGGGTGATTCGTAGTAGCAGCCCAGATCCCCCAGCACATCCATCGGACCTGCCGCTCGCTGACAGATCATCGGCACGCCTGCCACCAATGCCTCCAGCGCGACCATCCCGAATGCTTCAACGGCACCACTCGACAGGAGCAGCACATCGAAGGCGCGAAGGTATCGTCTGGCATCAGCAACAAAACCGCAGAACACGACACCAGATTCACCTTGGTCCAGGCTCTCACGCAGCGGGCCATCACCGACAAACACCAGTTGAGCATCGGGCAAGGCAGCGCGCCGAAACGCAGCCAGCGCCAGCTCCGGTTGTTTTTTTTCATGCAGTCTGCCAACCACGCCGATGGTGAGCGCGGATGGACAAAGACCGAGCCTGGAACGAGCCGCATCCCGGCTCTCCATGGTTGACCGCACCGCATCCACATCGATCGCATTGGCGATGGTCGCGACGTCGCGCGCGTAGGGACTCAGGCCACGTGTCACTTCCGGAGAAACGCCGGCAAACGTCGTCCTGCGTGCCAGTCGCGCGGACCATCGACGGGTCAGCCGATCGAAAAACCGAAACTCATGCGCCACCACCAGCGTGTGCGCGACCCGCACTTTGCTCTTGACCAGTAACCGCCAGGACCGATATCGATGACAGATCGCGAGGGGAAAGCCGGTCGCGCCGGTGTCTGCGAGCTTGTCACGCAAACGCTTGGCAATCTGCGCCGTGCGCGAGAGGTCCGTCACATCGAGATAGATCGCTCCCGGCACCGGGCTACCTTTCGCTGGGCCAACAAAAATGGTTGTGGTCGCAAAGCCCAGCGTTTGCAGGGCTTGTGCGTACACCGTACACAGATCAGCAAATGGCGGGACGTCATGCGGACAGATCTGCAGGACCCGGCCGCTTTCACGCATCGACTTTGGTCACCAGATAGTCGCCAAGCACGAGATACTCCAGATCGCAGCCAATGAACATGTTCAGTGCGTCTGCCGGTGAACACACCATCGGCTCACCTCGGCGGTTGAGGGACGTGTTGAGAACAACCGCATTACCCGTGCGCCGCTCAAGGGCTTCAAGCAATGCGTAGTAACGAGGATTGGTATCACGTTCGACGATTTGCACCCGCGCGGTGCCATCGGCATGAACTACTTCCGGAATCCGGTCCTTCCATTCGGGTGCCACATCGAACGTGATGGTCATGTACGGCGCAGGATGTTCGGTCTGAATGATCGAACTCGCCACACGATCCAGAACACTGGGACAAAACGGACGCCAGCGTTCGCGAAACTTGATCTGCTCATTGATGCGATCGGCGATCCCGGGCGCCGAAGGGCTACCCAGAATGGAGCGGTTACCCAGCGCGCGTGGCCCGAACTCCATCCGTCCCTGGAACCACGCAACCGGATTGCCTGCGGCCAACAAATCAGCGGTTGTGTCGACAATCTTGTCGTCACGCACGCATTGGACTCGCGAACCTGTCGCCTTGACCGCCGTGAGTATCTGATCATCATCGAATGACGGACCAAGGTAAGCATGTCGCATTCGTGGCGGACACTCACCGGCCTGCGCAGCAACCAGGGTCGCGGCACCGAGCGCCGTACCAGAATCACCGGAAGCGGGTTGAACAAACAATTCCCGCACATGTGGCAAGGCAACGATGCGCTGATTGAGCTTGACGTTGAGTGCACCACCACCGGCAAACGCTAGCAATCCTGTATCCCGCAGAATATCGCCCAGGTAGCGTTCAAGCAGCGTGAGGCATCGCTCTTCGAACAGTTTTTGCATGGCGGCGGCGTAATGAATGTAAGGTTCATCCGCGGCGTCCCCATGGCGTCGTGGGCCGAGCCAGTCAACCAGTGCCTGACTGAAATAGAAGCCCGATCCATTTTCCTTGTAACGCCTGAGCCCAACGGTGTTGATCAGGCGCGTATCGGCTTCGAAACCATCGGCGGTAAGCGGCAGAATCCGGCTGAGGTCGTAACGATCGGGATCTCCAAATGGTGCCATCCCCATGACTTTGTATTCACCATCGAGCATCTCGAAACCGAGATATTCCGTGATCGCACCATACGCACCTGCGAGGGAATCCGGGTCGTAGAATTCCTTGATGCGATGGATTCGGCCCTTTTCTCCATAGCCAAAAAACGTCGTCGCATATTCACCTTTCCCGTCTACGCCAAGAATCGCGGTCCGCTCCGTAAAGCCGGACAGGTGATAGGCACTCGAAGCATGCGAAAGGTGATGTTCAACGGGAACGAACCTGGTGCGAGCCCAGTCAATGCCGAGCGTCCGACCGGCTTCAAGAACATGATTACGATTGCGTCGAAAACGTCTATTGCCGTTGAAGATTGCATCGAGTGCGCGATCTGGCGCGTACCAATGCCGCTTGGCGTAGTGCCAGCGTGCTCTCGAGAACAATGAAATCGGCGCATACGGGAAGGCAACCACATCCACGTCGCCTGGATTGATGCCCGCATGTTGCAGACAGAAGCGCGCCGCTTCGATGGGCATCTTGCCTTTGGCGTGTTTGTCACGAATGAATCGCTCTTCTTCTGCCGCCGCAACGATCTCGCCATCGGCTACCAACGCCGCTGAGGCATCATGACCGAGGGCTCCTGACAGGCCGAGAATGATCAAGACGAACTCATGCGCGATGGGGTGCGCGCACTATAGCGGGCGTGCAGCCATCGGCAACCTTCAGGGTGTATCTACCCGAATTCCGGCAGCGACCAGCGCATCACGAACGGCACCATGGACCTTTGATCCTGGCGGCCAATTGGCGAGCAGTCGCGCTACATCGTCGGCCTGTGTCCCAACATCGACTGCATCGACATCGATGACATGCAGGCGACCTTCATGCAGCAGGAAGTTGGTGGACTTGAAATCGCCATGCGACAGCCGGGCCAGCCGGAACCAGTCAACGATGTCGCACAGTTCCTTCAGGGTGAATCGGTCGATGACGTCGTTGCTAGTCAGTGTCGCAAGATCACGACCACCGAGGTGCTCCATCAATACATAGGCGGGTCCCGGCCACCATCGAGGGCCGGTTTCAACCAGGCCCAGCGGTTTTGCTGTGGGTATGCCCAGGAACGCCAGTCGAAGACCATTGAGCCATGCATCCTTGCCACGCCGTTTGAATATGCGTCGCAACCGGTGTTGCGTACCGGTGATGTTGTAGCGCTTGGCAACCAGTTCGACGCCACTGATGACCAGCCGGACCACCGTCGCACTGTTGCCACGCTTGAGCGCACTGCCTTCGGCGCGAAACCAGTGCTCCGGATCGGCAGCAAACTGATCAAACAGCACCGCCGCCTCTCGACGCGCCACCGTCCGTGATGACGCCATTCGGCCCGTCACAAAGTTGGTACAGTCACGCATGGCTTTTGCCAGGTAATGCCGCATGCGGCGATGCATGGCCTTGCGTAACAGCTCGCCCAGTCGCGCCGTGAGGTGTGGCCCTGGTTCTGTGTGCCGCTCCAGCAAGTAGGCCGCCAGACTTGCAGCGACATCAGGACGCGCACTCACTGGAAACTGCGCCAGCAGAATTGCCAGTTCCGGCAACCCGCCTTCAATAGAGGTCACCCGCGGCACGATGGCATCACCATCAATGCAGTGGATATCGCCCCGCGCATCACGCAGGAAATTGCCGACATGCAGATCGGTGTGCGAATAACCCGCATGATGCAGACGACCAAGCAAACCAGCCAGTTGCTCACTGTCCGCTGCATCGGCATGGCGCGTGCCTGAGAGCCGGGCAAACAGCAACCAGGGTGCAACGCCTGCCTTTTCGGTCACGACGGGAGTCGTGCGCACACCGGCAGCTTGAAAGGCCTGCTGCCCGCGACGGGCGCGCTGCCAGTCTCGCTTCGCTCTGCCGCCCATGAAGAACTTGAGCACGCCATCGCCTCTGACTGCGTCGGATACTCCTGCAGTCAGGCGGCGACCCGGTAGATGACGAAGAATTTCAACAACGGTGAATGAGCCATCGTCCAGCACCAGATTGAACGGAGCCTGCAAGTCATGCGTCGACGCTTGCAGTTCACCCAACGTCAAAGACCGCGTCATGCCTCGCCCACGCCGTTGACCTGGCCGGACTTGTCCGACGCAGTCATGTGTTGCCTGTTCTGTTCGGCAAACCGTTCGAACAGTTGCACCGCGACAGTCACCATCTGGTAGATCGACTCATCATCACCCAGCGCGAGCCCTGCCTGACTCCATTGCGCACGCTTGTCACCGTCGATGACCGCGGACAGATCACGCACGAATCTGGCCTGCTCAAATGGCATGGGCGTCACAACCCCGGCACCGGCTGCGCTGACAAAATGGGCGTACCCGCAGTTTTCAGTGGTCAGCACCGGCAATCCGGCAATCATTGCTTCGAGTATCACCATACCTGCCGCTTCATCATACGCAGGCAGTACCAGGGCATCTCCGGCGAGCAGCAGATCTGGAACGTCGGCGCGCCCCTCCGGGAAGAACTGCACGAGTTCTTCCACGCCCAGACGATTCGCCAGGCGTCGAAACGGTTCGGCATTGTCCTTGCCAACGACCAGGAGGCGGGTCCGGTGACAGGTCGCGGCTGGCAGCGACTTGAGGGCGCGCAATACGCGATCAAGTCCTTTCTTGATGAATCCGCTGCCGATGAAGAGCAACAACACCGTGTCGTCACTCAGTTCCAGTTCCAGCCGTTTGGCATCGCGTCTGCGTTTCCTTTCACCCGCATCGGACGGCGCTTTTCGATCACGCTCGATACCTGGTGGCAGCCGATGAAACCGATCCGCGGGTGTGCCGTAGTAACGGCGAAACGAAGGGGTGTGAAGATCGGAAATGGTGAGAATCTGGGTGCCTGCGTCCGGCGCAAAAACAGCCTTCTCTGCTGCTCGAAAACTGCGATAGCGTGGTGTCAGTCGATACAGCACACCGCGTTGATTCATGGCTTTGTCTTCGAAACACGAATCGGCGGCGTAGTACACGTCGATCCCGGGCATCTTGTTCATGCCAATCATCAGATCGACCGGCTCCCGGGACAAGTCATTGGCCACCCAATCGGCGAATCGTTCGTACAGGCGATGATTGGATAACGCCTTGACGGGTGCCTTGCGCACATCGACGCCGTCGGGAACAGGGCCATTCCAGCGAATCACGTAGATACGGACCTGGTGCCCCGCATTCAGGCAACCTTGGACCAGCTTCATGAGGTCGCGTTGCACACCACCAAATGGAAAGTACTTGAAAATGGCGAATCCGAGAATCATGACGCTTGTGCCAACTGCCGTTTGGCTGCCTGCCAGATTTGCCCGGGTGCCAGTGATCCATAACAGGGTGGCATCACATCGTGCGTGGTCCTGTCAGCCGCAAATTTACACGTTGGACTTCGACATGGGGCGCACGGAAACGTAGCAGAGAGACTAACCGCGTGGTGACCGCGTACACCAGTCAACACCGGATCAGTGCTCCCATACAGCGCGACGGTCGGAATATCGAGCGCCGCCGCCAGATGTGTCAGACCGGAATCCACACCTATCACCAGCGAGACCCCCGCCATCGCTTCCGACAAGCCTGCCAGTGAACGCTGTGGCCAGACCGTGGCACCGACGCTGGCAAGATGATCAGCACGCTGTCGCTCTGCGTCATTCCCCCAGGTCAACACGACATTGAAGCCATCCGCCTTAGCCAGGGTAACCAGCTCCTGCCACAGCGAATCGGGATAGTGCTTGGATGACCACGTCGTGCCATGCAATATCAGGCACGTTCTGGCGACATCACTGTCTGTCCTGGCGTGACGCCTGCCAAGACCATAGGTAAACCCTTGGGGTTGAACGTAACCAAATACCTGCGCGAACAATCGTCTCTGCCGATCGATAGCATGCAACGCCTTCGGGACGTGCACCGCCTTGTCGACGAACAGCGACGCAAAACGCTCGCGCGCCGAATCTGCTGCAAACCCGGCGCGCACCTCGCCATTGATCATGCGGCTGACCGCCCAGCTTTTCGCCAGACCTTGGGAGTCCAGGATCACGTCGTAGTGCTCATCCTTCAACCGACTCCGAAAACTCCGCATTTCGCTTCGACTGGTGCGCAAGTTCCGTCGCCACCGTCGCCAGGCAATCGGGATGACGTTACGCACGGCTGGATGCAGCGCGGCGATCGGCGCAAAGCTTTCTTCAACCACCCAGTCAAAGGTCACACCGGCCAGCGCGGCATCGGTAATGGCCGGCAACGTGTGTACGACATCACCCAGTGAAGACATCTTGATGAGCAGCGCCGTGATCACAAGAGCTCGATCACTTGTGCGGGTGCGAGTTTGCGCAGGCAATCCAGATGACCCAGCGGACACTCTCGCTGAAAACACGGGCTACAGGGCAGACCAAGCCGCAGGATGGTCGCACGCTCGGACATCGGTGGCGTAAAGTCTGGTGAGGTCGAGCCATACAGGGCAATCACCGGAACATCGAGTGCCGCGGCGACATGCATCAAGCCCGAGTCATTGCAGACCACGCGACGCGCCAGTGACATCAGATCAATCGCGTTCTCAAGTGTCGTCTGGCCTGCCAACTGATGTACGCCGTGTACCTGTGAAGCGATGAACTCTCCAACAGGTACATCCTTCGGTGAACCGAGGAGCCAAACCTGACCGCCGGTGTCCATGACATGTCGCGCGACCTCGACGTAGTGTTGCTCTGGCCAGCGTTTGGAAGGGCCGAATTCCGCGCCGGGACACAGTACCGTCACCGGCTGGTCCAGTCTCAAGCCAAATCGTCGAGCCAGACTGCCGGCCTGATCGGCATCGGCTCGCAGACGAGGTCTGGGGAGGGGTGAAGGCAACGGCTCGTCAGGCGCGCGCGCCAGTGCGATGAACCGCTCGACCTGCAACGCGTGTGATGTCTTGTCAAGACGTCGGTGGTCGTTCAACAGCCCGTACCGACTTTCTCCCAGCCAACCGGTTCGCTTCGGAATGCCGGCGAGCCAGGAAACCCATGCCGACTTGAAGCTGTTGGGCAACACGATCGACTGATCAAAGGCGAGCGCCTGCATCGCTCGCCCGGCAGCCCACCGTTTGCGTGCACCAAATTCACCATGGTCAACACCAAGGACGTGCACGCGGGTCACTCCGGTCATTCGGGTGCCGAGCACAGCTGTCGACTTCGGCGCGAGCATGTGGACCTCGCACCCGGGATGGTCGGCTTGAAGAAGCTGCACCAGGGAATGCGCCATGACCATATCACCGACCCATGCCGGTGCGACGATCAGCACGCGCATCGGCGAGTCCAGACGTGGCGATCCCTGACCACGCATGTGTCGATCAACCGACCGCTGTATGCCACTCCGGATGCGTCGATACACGACCCCGCACCTGATCGAAGTATGCCGTCTGCAATTGCTCCGTAATCGGACCACGCCGACCGGTCCCGACCTGGCGCCCGTCGACTTCTCGAATCGGCAGGACCTCCGCCGCAGTACCGGTAAAAAATGCTTCGTCGGCGATGTACACCTCGTCACGTGTGATCCGCCGTTCGCGCACTTCGAGTCCTGCGTCACGAGCGAGTGTGAACACCGTGTTGCGGGTGATGCCGTCCAGACAGGACGTGAGCTCCGGGGTATGCAGAACACCATTACGAACGATGAAGATGTTTTCACCGCTGCCTTCGGCAACGCAGCCTTCCGGATCGAGCAGCATGGCTTCATCACATCCGGATTCGAGTGCTTCGTGCAGCGCCAGAATCGAATTGGTGTAGTTGCCGATGGCCTTCGCCTTGCACATGGTGATGTTGACGTGATGACGTGTGTAGGACGAGGTACGAACCTTGATGCCACGCTCCCGCGAGTCCGGGTCCATGTAGTTCGGCCAGGCCCAGGCTGCAATCGCCGTTCGCACGGAGAGTCCCTGCGCGCGCAGCCCCATGGCTTCACTGCCTAGAAACACCAGTGGACGCAGATAACCTTCCTTCAGATCGTTGGCACGCAGCACTTCGCAATGCGCCTGGTTGATTTCATCCTGCGTGAACGGAATTTTCAGCCCGAGAATATGGGCCGACTTGAAGAGTCGGTCGGTGTGTTCGTCCAGCCGGAAGACCTGCGGACCACGCGCCGTGTCGTAACACCGCACACCTTCGAATACACCAACACCGTAGTGCAGTGAATGGGTAAGGACATGTACCTTGGCATCACGCCAGGGCACCAGTTTTCCGTCCTGCCAGATGAATCCATCCCGGTCGGCAAAATTCGGCTGAGTCATCGTGAAATATTCTCGTTCTGTTTGGATGTTGGCAGCTTGTTTTCGGGCTGCCGTCCCGCAGGGACATCGGCGGCTTCAGGCGAACAAGCTGTTCCACGTACCTCTGACCACTTCTTCATGATCGCGCAACAGGCGGGCTGCCCGATCCCCATCCGGCAGGTCCAGCGCCCGCCGATGTTCCTCGGCGCGCAGCGCAAGATAGGCCGCCGTCAGTGCACTCGCGGTGGTCTGTGGCAGCACTCCACACGCAGCCGCGACTTCGAGAATTCGTACATTGTCCGGAAATTCAGCGAGTTGCGGGTGTTCGTGGGCGTGCGCAAGGACGAGGTATTGCACCATAAATTCAATATCGACGATACCGCCAGCGCTGCGCTTGAGATCGGCCTCGACCTGCTGGTGGTTTTGCATGCGGGCCCGCATGGCCACGACTTCTTTTTTCAACGTGTCCTGATCACGTGCCTGCCGAAGCAGATCAAGTCGGATCGCTTCAAATCGGGCACGCAAACCCGGATCACCGGCCACACTGCGGGTTCGCACCAGCGCCTGGTGCTCCCAGGTCCAGGCCCGATTCTCCTGATAGGTCACAAAGCCGGCCAGACTGGTGACCATGGTGCCGGCGTTGCCCGAGGGGCGCAGGCGAGTATCGATGGGATACAGCGCCCCGAGATAGGTGTTGGCCGTGAGTATGTGCAGCAGCCGACGGGCCAGCCGTTGCAGCATCGCGGCCTGGTCCGGTTCGAAATCATGCAGAAAGACGAGGTCGAGGTCAGAGTCAGGTCCGAGTTCAAGCCCACCCAGCTTGCCATAGCCAATGATGATGAATGGCCGGTCGGTAGGACCGTCACAGTCCTGCCAGGCCATTTCCAGGGCCTCCTGCAGCAGCGCTTCGGCAAGAAAGGTGTAGTAGTCACTGATCCGCATCAACGGCAGTCGCTCCCGCAGCTCCGCCAGGGCAATCCGAAAACCGTACTGTTCCCGAAACTCGCGCAGGATATCGAGCCGGCGCTCTGCATCTGCGGAACTCACCAACCCAAGGCGCTCGGAAATCGCCGAACGCAGCGTTGCCGTGCCCGGCAACTCATCGATGTCACGATCATCCAGCAGCGCATCCATGTGCATGGGGTGTGCACACAGCCGCTCACCCACCCATCGGCTGCGGCCGACCAGATCCACCAGCATTCGTCGCGCCGAAGGATTTTCGTACAGCAGGGCCAGATACGCTGATCTTCGCAGCACCGAGCGCAGGATCGGGACGAGTCGGACCAGCAACGACCCTGCGTCCGCGCGACCCCGCAGATCCTCAAGCAGCGCCGGCAGGAGCGCGTCCAGTCGCTCACGGCCTTCGTGGCCAACACTGGACCGATCCCTCGCGGACTTGAGCGCGGTCAGCTCATGCGTTGCCAGGTCTGGCTCTCCCAGGGCAAAGGCAGCAACACTGATATCGACGGCGTCCCACGGCACGGCTACGGACGCCGTGCCGCTTGGCGCAATCACGCCCTGGAAAAAAGTCAGCACGCGGGATCGGTGCTGATCCAGCACCACCATCAGGCTGGGAACGTCGCCAAAACCCATCATGGAGGCGACCAACGCCTGTTCCCCAGGATCATCGGGAATCGTCTGCGTCTGCTGATCTGCGATCGCCTGGAGACTATGTTCCAGATCACGCAGAAACACGTAGGCGCGACGCAGTCCATCCACCGCTGCTGGATCAACGTGACCGAGCTTCGCAAGCTCCGGCAACGCATTCAGCAGAGCAGGTTGACGACACGCATGCTGACGCCCACCCCAGACCAGCTGCATGACCTGCACGCCAAACTCGACCTCCCTGATACCACCAGGACCCAGCTTGATGTTATTCGGGCCGTGCTGTTCTGCCTGGATGCGCGCCTTCATTTCGCGCAGCGCCTGGACCGCGCCGAAGTCGAGGTACCGGCGATACACAAACGGCACCAGCCGGCTCAACATCTGGTCACCCGCCACACGATCACCCGCACACGCACGGGCCTTGATGAACGCGTAACGCTCCCAATCCCGACCCTGGGTTTCGAAGTAGGCTTCCATGGCATCGAAGTGCATCACCAGCGGGCCACTCTCGCCCCACGGCCGCAGGCGTAGATCTGTGCGATAGACAAATCCGTCTGCCGTCACGGGATCGAGGAGATCAACGAGCATCTGCGCCAGTCGCACAAAAAACTGCTGGCAGGTTTTACCTTCGCTGGTGGTGCCGCTCTCCGGGTAGGCCAGCACCAGATCCACATCGGAAGACAGATTCAACTCACGCGCACCTAATTTGCCGAGCGCAAACACGGTCAGCCGCATGGGTACACCTGCTTCACTGACCGGCTCGCCAAATCCACGTGTCGCCGTCAGCGTCCGATGACACCAGTCCAGCGCAGCGTCGATAAACATGTCCGCCAGTGCCGCCGCCGACTCAACCACCTCTGCGTATGCAGCAACACCGGCGATGTGCCGATGGAGGAGATGAAACTGGGCGCAGTTGCGAGCCTGCCTCAGAAAACGCTTGACCGAAGGGATATCACTGGTCGCAGCCAGCGCCTTCGTGATGGTCAGGCGAATCGCTTCAACGTCGATGGGCTTGTCAAACGATGGGAGCGTTTGCCTGACCCAATCAGGATCGACACTGGCAATGTGCGACGCAAACCGGGACAGTGCCAGAGTGCGAATCAAACCAGGTGTGAGCGGCAGGCCGAACTCGCCGCAGCGTTTGGCGCCTTGTTGATGCAGCGCTTCGCTCAGCGGCAGGAGCTGCCGTTCAACCATGTGAGATGGGGACCACGCGCAGCACTTCGTTGATGGTGGTCAGGCCGGCGCCTACTTTCTGGGCGCCTGCCAGACGCAGGGTGCGCATGCCTTCTTTCATGGCCTGACGTCGCATGCTGTCAACATCAGCCGCATCCTTGATCTGCTCTTGCAAGGACTCGGTGAGCG
This sequence comes from Klebsiella pneumoniae, assembly GCA_945878745.1. GTDB lineage: Bacteria > Pseudomonadota > Gammaproteobacteria > Pseudomonadales > Azotimanducaceae > SYFY01. The sequence goes on from CAMDVY010000012.1 coordinate 11,396, forward strand.
TCATCACTTCATACAGTCCAATTCGGCCGTAAAATCCGGTATCGCGACACTCCAGACAACCAACCGGCGCACACACGCGTTGTGGTGCCTTCACCTTGAAAGGACGCGTGAGCAATTGCCAGGCGGCCTCATCCACCGGTTCTTCAGCCTTGCAATGGGGACACAGCGTACGCACCAGGCGTTGTGCCATCACGCCTAGCACGGTCGCCTTGATCATGTAACTCGGCAGCCCCAGATCAAGCAGACGTGTCACCGCTGTCGGCGCGTCATTGGTGTGCAGCGTGGAAATCACCAGGTGGCCCGTCAGCGCAGCCTGAATTGCCATTTCGGCGGTTTCCAGATCACGAATTTCGCCGACCATGATGATGTCCGGATCCTGACGAAGCAGTGCACGCACACCATCTGCGAAGCCAACATCGATGTTGTGCTGCACCTGCATCTGGTTGAACTGCGGCTCCACCATTTCGATCGGATCCTCAATGGTGCAGACGTTGACCTCAGGCGTTGCCAGTTGCTTGAGTGTTGAATACAGCGTGGTCGTTTTGCCTGAGCCGGTTGGGCCGGTCACCAGCACAATGCCATTGTTGGCCTGGGTCATGCCCTGCCAGCGCGAGAGATCGTCGCCCACCAGACCGAGTTCCTGGAAGTTTCGCAGCAGCACGTCGGGATCGAAGATCCGCATCACCATCTTCTCGCCAAACGCAGTCGGCAGGGTCGACAGTCGCAATTCCACTTCGTCGCCATTCGCACGTTTGGTCTTGATGCGACCGTCCTGCGGACGTCGCTTCTCTGCAACGTCCATCCGGCCCAGGATCTTCAGTCGACTGACGACTGCGGTATTGACCGCCGGCGGCAATTCATAAACCGGGTGCAGCACACCATCGATGCGGAACCGGATATTGCCCTTGTCTCGCCGCGGCTCGATGTGAATGTCACTGGCGCGTTGTTCGAATGCGTAGTTGAGCAACCAGTCGACGATGTTCACGACGTGGGAGTCGTTGGCATCCGGCGACTTCATCTGCCCGAGTTCGAGCAGTTGCTCGAGGTTGGTTACGGCAGATACTTCCAGCCCGGCTTCCGATGCTTTCGCAACCGAGCGGGCCATGGTGTAAAACTCGAGCATGTACCGGGCGATATCGGCCGGATTCGCAACCACCCGCTTGATGCGCCGACCTCGCAGGGTCTGCGTCAGCATGCCTTCCCACTGGAACATGAACGGCTGACCGCTGGCGATGCAAACGGTGTCTTCGGCCACCTCGACAACGAGGATGTTATGCCGCTGCGCAAACGCATACGACATGACCTCGGTGACTGCCGTCACGTTGATTTTCAGCGGGTCAATTCGCAGGTAAGGCTGCGCAGCTTTGGCCGCCAGCCAGATGGTCAAAGTGTCCAGGTCCAGTTTGGAGCCAGGTCGACTGCGGTTCTCGTATTCCCGGGCAGCCACGATTTCGATTGGATGCAGGGATAACTCGCGCTTGGTTCGCGGTGCAATGAGGATGTCTTCTGCCTGTCGACGGCTGATGAACCCCTCGCCAACCAGGTCATCCAGTAACCCGGGCAGGTCGATCCGCCGCTCATCCGGTAGCGGTGCAAACCTGACTTTGCCGGGTTTCACATCCTGGGTTTCAGCCACACGCAATCCTTCGGGGCTAACGATCAGCAGTCAGTTAACTGGCACTGACCGCCTTTTGCAAGGCAGGCTGCCCCTGCACTTGCGGCAGATCACACAACCAGCACGTGCGTAAAACGCCTACAATTCATCTATCAACAGGACCTTTCCTTGTCAAAGCCGATCCCAGAGTTTGAAACCATGCTGGCCGAGCTGGTTGCCTGTCCGTCGATCAGCTCGACCCAGGCCGATCTCGATCAGAGCAATCTGGGCGTCATCCATCGCCTGGCGAACTGGCTGGAAGACCTGGGCTTCAGCACCGACGTGATTCCGTTGCCGGATAAACCCGGCAAAGGCAACCTGATCGCGCGACTGGGCACTGGCGAGGGAGGTCTGGTCCTTGCCGGACACACAGATACCGTTCCGTTCGATGCCCAGCTCTGGGCGGGCGACCCCTTTGAACTGCGCCAGACCGATGACGCCTGGTATGGTCTGGGCAGTTGCGACATGAAGGGGTTTTTTCCATTGGCCATGGCTGCAGCCTCGTCATTCAAGGCCAGTCAACTGAAAGCGCCACTGACCATCGTCGCCACCTCCGACGAAGAAAGCTCCATGGCTGGCGCCCGATTTCTTGCGGCGCGTGGTGAGCCGAAGGCAACTTGCGCGATCATCGGTGAACCCACCGGCCTGACCCCGGTCTATGCGCACAAGGGCATCATGATGTTGTCCATCGGTTTGCAGGGCGCCTCCGGGCACTCATCCGATCCGAGCCTGGGCAACAACGCACTCGACGCCATGCACGGTGTGATGGGCGAACTCCTGCAGTTCAGACGTGAGTTGGCGGTTCGCTACCGCAACCCGGCTTTCCAGATCGATGTGCCCACCCTGAACCTGGGTTGTCTGCGCGCAGGGGACAACCCGAACCGGATCTGCGGCCATGCAGAACTGCAGATTGACCTGCGACTGCTACCGGGCATGCACATCGACGATATCTTCGAGGAACTGAGCAGCAGGGTTCAGCAGGTATCCCGGACGTTTGGCACGGCCTGCTGTATTACGCCTTTTTATCCGCCGCTGCCCGCCTTCGCCACGGATCCAAAAGGTGATCTGGTGCAGACCCTGGCCCGCCTGAGCGGCCGTGCACCGCAGACGGTGGCATTTGGCACCGAGGGACCATTTTTTCAGAGCCTGGGCATGGAAACGGTGATATTCGGCGCGGGAAGTATCGATCAGGCCCATCAACCCGAAGAGTTTCTCAGCCGTGGGCACATACAGCCCGGCATAAACATCCTGACCGGCGTCATCGAACGCTATTGCCTGAACGGGTAAACTCCCGCTCCGCTCGAACAAGCATCGGAAATATTGCAGGTGGATACACACATCTACAGCAGCTGGTTCCGGGACTCCACCCCGTACATCAGTGCCCATCGTCGCAAGACTTTTGTCGTGCTGCTCGGCGCTGATGCCATTGCACAGGCGAATCTCACCAACATCGTGCATGACCTCGCGCTCCTGCAGACGCTGGGTGTGCGACTGGTGGTGGTACATGGCTGTCGCGAGCAGCTGGATGCAGAGCTCGCAGGGTCGACCTTCGTGTCCGGCAGACGCGTCACCGACGACGCCAGCATGGCGCACATCACGGGGGTCAACGGCCAGATCCGCAGTCAGATCGAAGCCTTGTTTTCAATGGGCCTGCCAGCCACACCCATGCATAACACCGATATCACGGTCGTGTCCGGCAACTTCATAACGGCACGCCCGATTGGCGTGATCGACGGTGTTGACCACCTCTTCACCGGCAAGGTGCGCAAAGTGCGCACCGGACAGTTGGCCGCTGTGCTCGAACATGGTGCCATCGCGTTGATCTCGCCACTGGGTTACTCGCCATCTGGACAAGTCTTCAATCTGGCGGCAGCGGAGCTGGCGGCGGAAGTTGCCATTGCCTTGCACGCGGACAAGCTCATTACGTTTGATGCCTTGTCAAATCTGGTTGATGCATCGGGCAAGCGCCGCAGCGGTGTGGCCCCGGGCGAAGTCGACACGCTGGTCGATGATCCAGCGCTGGGTGCCAACACTGCGGCGCACCTGCGTGCGCTTGGTCGTGCGGTTCGCAGCGGCGTCGGGCGGGGTCATCTCATCAGCTATCTCGATGACGGCGCCCTGCTGGCAGAACTGTTCACAGCAGCGGGCGTGGGGACACAGGTGAGTGAAGAACTGCGCGGCATGGTTCGTCGGGCGCGGGCAGCAGACGTAGCTGCGATTGTCGAAGTGATCCGTCCCATGGAAGAAACCGGCGCCCTGGTCAGACGTCCACGGGACCGACTGGAAGCCGAAATCGATCACTTCTTTGTCGCCGAAGTGGATGGCATCGTGGTCGGCACATGTGCCCTGTACCCCCACGGCACCTCCGCTGAACTGGCTTGTGTTGCAGTGAAGGAGTCCTTTCAGAATCAGGCCGGTCTGCGTGTGGGCACCCATCTGGTCGAAGCCGCCGAGAGCGCTGCGGAAGCACTCGGGTTGCAACGACTGTTTGTGCTCACCACCCAAGCGCCACACTGGTTCGAAAGGCTGGGTTACCTGCCCGCAGGGGTCGACGCCCTGCCTCCCGAAAAACAGAAATTCTATAACCTGCAGCGCAAGTCGAAAGTGCTGATCAAGATCCTGGAAAACGCATGACCACGCCGATCAATCGTCCCTTCTCATCCCGAATCGTCGACGGTGTCGAACAGGCACCGAGTCGCGCGATGTTATACCCGGTCGGATTCACCGAAGCCGATTTCTCCAAACCGCAGATCGGCATCGCCTCCACCTGGAGCATGATCACGCCGTGTAACATGCACATCAACACACTCGCGGATGCGGCCATCATGGGCGCCGATGAAGCGGGGGCGAAGGGTGTCTTGTTCAACACCATCACGGTATCCGATGGCATTTCGATGGGAACACCCGGAATGCGCTATTCCCTGGTATCACGGGAAGTCATCGCCGACTCAATCGAAACCGTTGTGTGCGCGCAGGGGTTTGACGGTTTTGTGGCCATCGGTGGCTGCGACAAGAACATGCCCGCATGCGCCATGGCGATGGCCCGGGTGAACCGGCCTTCGGTATTTGTTTATGGCGGGACCATCCAGCTTGGCAAGGAAAGGCGCGATGTCATCAGCGTCTTCGAAGCAGTCGGTGCCTTTGCTGCCGGACGCATCGATGCCAAACAGTTGAAAGAAGTCGAGGAGACCGCCATCCCCGGACCAGGTTCGTGCGGCGGCATGTACACCGCCAACACCATGGCTTCGGCGATCGAGGCATTGGGCCTTTCGCTCCCCAACAGTTCGGCCCAGGACGCGATATCCGACGCCAAGCGTCGCGACAGCTACAACGCTGGCGCCGCGGTTGCCAATCTGATCGCCAGGAACATTCGACCCAGCGACATCCTGACGATGCAGGCGTTCGAAAATGCGATCACCGTGGTGATCGCCCTTGAAGGATCGACCAACGCGGTTCTGCACCTGCTGGCCATCGCCGCGGCCGCCGGCGTGCCACTGACGCTGGATGATTTCACCCGCATCGGCAAACGGGTTCCGGTGCTCGCGGACATGCGTCCTGCAGGCAAGTATGCGATGAGTGAACTGATTGCCATCGGTGGGATTCAACCACTGATGAAGCGATTGCTGGACGCCGGTCTGTTGCATGGCGACTGTTTGACGGTCACTGGCCGCACGCTGCGCGAAAATCTCGCGGATGTAACGGACTACCCGACCAATCAGGACATCGTTCGACCGTTCAGCAACCCGATCAAGCCGGACAGCCACCTCGTCGTTCTGTACGGCAACCTGGCACCGGAGGGCGCCGTGGCCAAGATCACGGGCCACGAAGGCCTGTCGTTCACCGGCAGCGCACGTTGTTTTCACGGCGAAGAAGCCGGCATGGCAGCGATCATGGCAGGCAAGGTCCAGCCCGGTGACGTGGTCATCATCCGTTACGAAGGACCGCGCGGCGGACCGGGTATGCGAGAGATGTTGAGCCCTACCAGCGCCATCAATGGCCGAGGTCTCGCGAAAGATGTCGCGCTGCTGACCGACGGCCGCTTCTCGGGAGGCTCGCATGGATTTGTCGTTGGTCATGTCACACCGGAAGCCTTTGACGGTGGACCTATTGCCCTGGTCGAAGACGGTGATCGCATCACCGTTGATGCAAGCGCTGGCCTGGTCACGATCCACGTGGACGACGATACACTGGCTGCGCGGCGAACACGGTGGACTAGACCTGCGCCTTATGCCACCAAAGGTTTGCTGGCCAAGTACGCGGCGCTGGTAAGCTCTGCCAGTCGTGGCGCTATCACTGACGGGTTCGAAAATTAACCCGATATGAACCTGCACTCTCGTTCACAGGTCTAATATGCGAGAAGTACCAAGAAGGCGCGACGTTGGCGTCGATATGTTGACCCTCCAGGCTGCGAAGGAGTGTCGCCACGCATGAACTTCCAGAAACTCACCTTGATGACGACCGGCCTGTTGAGCCTGCTCTTCGCCGTTGCCTCGTGGGGCGTGGTTGAAAAGAAGCCCTGGGAAGTCCAGTCCGACTCCTATGAGATTCTCCTTGATCAGCGGCAGATCACTTATGTCGGCAACGTGGTCGCAGAGCAGGGTGAATACCGCATCAAGGCTGATCGCCTGCGCGCCTACTTCAACGAAAAAAACGAACTGATCCGCATGGAGGCAGACGGCACGCCCACACTACAGGCCGAGCTGGAAGCCCTGGATCAACCACAGGTCACCCGATTGTTGGGGGACCGTCTGCTCTATGACATGCGCGATGATCGCGTCACCGCCAAGGGACACACCAAACTGTTTCGTGGTCCAGACACGATGGATGCCCACGAACTGATCTACAACCTGCTGGAAGAGCGTGTCGTTGCGCTGCGCAACGACCAGTCGAGGGTAAAGGTTGTCATGTTTCCGGAAGGAACCCGGCCGCCGACCGCCGTTGAATAAACACGGCTTCGCCAACGAATCTGATTCTGCACGCGCGTCATGATTCGCATGCAGCTACAGGTCGAGCTGAACTATCAGATTGAT
>CAMDVY010000013.1 GCA_945878745.1 Klebsiella pneumoniae
CTTGTTCAGAGACTAGCTGGTACAGAACGGCTCGACCAGAGGATCCCCGTGACGATGATCACAAGCCCGGCCACCGACCAGGCACTGATGGTCTCGCCGAGAATTGTCGCGATGAAAATGAGTGACAGAAAAGGTGAGAGGAACACCAACTGACCCAGGCGGGCGGCTCGACTGGTCAGTTGCAATGCGCGCTGCCAAAGCAGAAATGTCACGCCCATCTCGACGAGTCCGACCCAGGCGCCGATCAGCAGAGTTGATGCAGTGAGTGTTGGCCAGTCACCCTGCATCGCGGTCAGGATGATCAACACCGGGATGGAAAAGCTGAAACTCCAGGCCATCAAAGGCAACGCGTGGCTGCTGGTTCTCGCACTGAGAATCCAGTACAGCGACCAGATCAGGGTGCTGAACAGGACCAAGGCGATGCCGGTGGCATCCCAGCTGGTGAGGATGGTCCAGCTGCCGCGTGTGAGCACGAACAGAACGCCCACGTAGCTGATGAGAAGGCCGACCATGGTTCGATTTTGCAGTGGCTGGCCGAGCAGCGGAACTGAAAGAAGCGCCAGAGTCAGCACCCAGGTGTAGTTGAGCGGCTGGGCAATCTGGGCAGGCAGTCGGTCATAGGCCGCGAACAGAACCAGGTAATAACAGACTGGATTGAGCAGCCCCATGCCTGCCGCCAGACCCCATTGGCCAAGTGGCAACCGGTATTGGCCACGAAAGAATGCGACGACCCAGAAACATATCGTTGAAATGACTGCGCCGATCAGCAGCAATTGCACCGGTGTCAGAACACCCAGCCCCAACTTGAATGCGGTTGCGACCGTTGACCATAACAAGACTGCGGACAGCGCAAGCAGGGTGGCAAGTCGATTATTGTCCATTGTGGTCTGGCGTTACCGATGGCAAGCTGCATTGATGTTACGCGATGATCCTCTCAAGCAGGCAGTGCTGCGACAACTGCGCGACTTTGCTGTTCACCTGGTGGCGGACGTCAGTGCGCACAGTCATGCTGCCGTGGCGATTGCCGTCGTTGACGCAGGTCTCGGTCCACAGGTCGGCGGTCTTCCCGAGTATGCGCAGTGGTCGAATCAGGCAGCGCTCCTGCTGACCCGGCGGTCGGCGAAATTGCGTAACCATCCCGGCCAGTGGGCATTTCCTGGTGGCCGACTGGATGCCGGCGAGAGTGTCATCGACGGCGCCCTGCGTGAAATGAGTGAAGAGGTCGGTGTTCACGTGGGTGCCGAACAGGTGCTGGGTCGGCTCGATGACTTCGTGACTCGATCCGGATTCGTCATATCCCCGGTCGTGGTCTGGGCAGGTCCAGCGGAAGAGACGGATCTCAACGAGCACGAGGTCGCTTCAGTACACCGGATTCCGCTCACCGAATTCCTGCGTCGCGACGCACCGAAGCTGGATGTTGTCGACCATTCGGAACATCCGGTGTTACGCATGCCGGTGGGTGATGACAGCATCGCTGCGCCCACAGCCGCGATGATCTACCAGTTTCGTGAAGTCTGTCTGCTGGGAAGATCGACGCGTGTTGCGCACTTCGAACAGCCTGAATTCGCGTGGCGTTGACGCCTTCAGGTAACTCCGATCAAGTCGCTCCTGCGAATTGAACAGACCTTCCTTAACGCTACTCGTTGCTTTCGGTTTCGTTCATCCGTTGTTGAATCGGCGGTAAGGGTTCCTGCCCGTCTGCGTCCCACTCCACGGGAGCGGTTGATGCCGGCATCTCGGAAACGGGTTCCGGGATACCTGGTGTCGCCTCATTGTCAGAGGTGTTCAGGTAATCTTCCTGTCCCATCTGTTCGCTGTCCTCATCGAGGATTTCTGACTCGTCTTCCAGCGGCAAGAGATCAATATCACCGCGTGGGACCGGCAACCCGAGGTGGTAGACCGCAAATCCCGGGATGACAAACTGGTTCACGGCCATGCCGAGAATCCGCCCGTCCTTTGGAGCATGGATCTCCGTCATCTTGTTTGTTATGGGATCGGTGACTGTGCCGAGCAGGTCGCCTTTGCTGACCTTTTCGCCAAGTCGGGTTTGACTCGACAGGATTCCACCACCGTCTGCGCGAAGCCAGGTGGATGTATAGTAGACCGGCTCCGGATTGCCAACGCGTGTGCGCTTTTTTGTCATCCCCAGTGCGTGAATCAGAGCATTGATCGCCCTTACCGAGTCCGCGACGGCTTCATCATCGACACGTAGTGGTTCGCCGGCTTCAAGCGTCACCGCAGGAATACCTGCGGCAGTTGCTGCATAGCGCAGCGTGCCGCGCGCGCCTGCACCATGCATGACTGCAGTTGCTCCGAATCCTCGGGTAAGTTTGAGCACCGCCTCGTTCTTCAGATCACCGCGAATCTGCGGCAGGTTCGACCGGTAGAAGGATCCAGTGTGCAGATCCACCAGCGCATCGCAGTGCAGAATCACTTCACGGAAAAAGCTGAACGCCATGCGCGCCGCAGAACTGCCGCGAGGATTTCCAGGGAAAAAGCGATTCAGGTCGCGTCGGTCGGCCAGGTAACGGGATTGTCGCTGGAAGCCGGAGAGATTGACGATTGGGACGCCGATGATGCGACCTTTGAGCTTCTTGGGTTCGGTTCCGTACATCACAGTGTGTACTGCCTTGATGCCATTGAGTTCATCGCCGTGAATGGCACCGGTCAGACAGAGTGTGGGACCTTCTTCGGTACCGGTCGCAACCAGGACCGGAGTCGGGATTTCAGTGCCGTGAAAATCCTGGCCTGCCTGCCAGAATCGCTGTGACAAGGTACCGGGTACAAAGGGCTCCCCGAGAAACTGATCGACGACAAATTCGGGTGTTGGCATGTCGGGCACGCTGGGTGCCGGTGTTTCTGCGGATGTCGATTTCCCGGCCGGCGGGTCTTGTGACGTGGGATCGGTTGCCGCGTCCAGTCCATTGGACAGGACTCGAGTATCGAACTCGTCACTGGTGACCGCGGCAAGCATGGTGCTTTCCAGCTCAGCCGCTGCCAGCAACGCGCCTTCGGCCTCTTCCTGATCGACGGGCGCTGGCCGTTCTACAGACCATTCCGTGCGCCGTGGCAGGTCGATTGAAGCGTAGGCGGCGTCAACATCCGCAACGACTGGAACCGGGTTATGGACGACCAGCATCGGGGCGATCTGCGGTGCCGCCCGAGTTGACGGTTGTGCCTGATCACATGCTCCGGTAAGCACGCATGACATCAGAATGATTGCGCGAAACGTCAGTGCCATCGTGAAACTGCGTGTGCCCGTCCTGCTGGAGAATTCCTGGAGTTCCGGGATAGAGTGTAGCGCAGTGGCTCATGCATCCTGTGATACTGCAGTAGCTGTGGAAGAAAAGTCCCTGGCAAGGCGGGAAACTGTTCGCAAGTTGTTCTCAAATATGGAGAAATTTCAGGCTTCGACCGTTTGACCGCAGCCATCGCCGACCGTTCTTCCCGTTGACCGTTCTTATCGTTAACCGTTCCTGTCGTTGACCCTTCCTCCCGTTGACCCTGCGGGGGCAAGTAACCACAATGCCGACCCAACTCCACGGACACTACAGGAACCATAACCATGACGATCAAAGAAGGCGACAAGATTCCCGCAGCGACCCTGCACACGATGCGTGATGGCAAACCTGCTGCAGTCAGCACCAGCGATCTTTTTGACGGCAAGAAAGTCGTTGTCTTCGCCGTACCTGGCGCGTTTACACCAACCTGCTCAATGGCCCACCTGCCGGGATATGTGGTCCACGCGGATGCCATCAAGGCCAAAGGCGTCGACAGTATCGTCTGTCTGTCGGTGAACGATGCGTTTGTGATGGATGCCTGGGGCAAAGACAAGAACGCCGAGCACCTGATGATGGTGGGTGATGGCAATGGCGCATTCACCAAGGCCGTTGGTCTGGAAATGGATGGCTCCGGTTTTGGACTCGGCACCCGCAGTCAGCGTTACGCGATGGTGGTTGAAAACGGCGTGGTAAAAAAACTCGCGGTTGAAGCACCCGGCAAACTCGAGGTGAGCAAGGCAGAATCGATTCTCGCTGGTCTTTGATCCCTTGGAGTCGATTGTAGAGGTGCGGTCGGGTTAGACCGACCGCACCGTCTCAACCGGTTCGACTGTTGAAACTGGCCGGATCAGACATTCCTGTGCCGCAGTTGCCACCAGCTCACCCGTCTCGGTAAAGAAATGCCCACGGACAAACCCTCTGGCGCCCCGCGCATTGGGTGATGTCTTGGCAAACAGCAGCCACTCATCAGCGCGAAATGGACGATGAATCCAGATCGCGTGATCAAGGCTTGCACCATAGATCTGATCCCTTAGCCGACGTCCTCCATGTGGCAGCATGGACGTTGACATGAAGTCCAGATCTGACATGTAGGCGAGCATCGCCAGGTGAACTTCTTCCTGGTCAGACACCTGCTCGCGAGTTTTCAACCAGGTGTGTTTGACAGGTGGGTGAGGATCTTCATTCGCCGTTAGCAGACTTTCGACCTGCCGGGAATCGATGGCTTCAAATCTGAAGGCGTAGCGTGCTATTTCAGGTTGTTCGCGCGCCAGTTCCTGAAACAACTCGCGATCACTGCGCAGGCAGTGGGGCGGCAGGACGTTCGGAAAAGGGGTGGTGTGCGCCAGTCCTGTCTCGACCTTGTGCCAGCTGGACGACAGATTGAAGATCGCCTTGCCGTGCTGGATGGCCACCACGCGTCGGGTGGAGAAGGATCGGCCGTCGCGGATACGATCGACTTCATAGAGAATCGGTACGCGCCAGTCACCGGGTCTCAGGAAATAGGCGTGCATCGAGTGCAGATGCTGATCAATGGTGACGGTGCGAAATGCGGCAGTAATGGCCTGCGCCAGCACCTGACCTCCGAACACATGCTCGGTATCGTGGTTCTGACCTCGAAACAGGTTTTCCTCGATTCGCTCGATGTTGAACAGATGGAGGATGTTGTCGAGTACCACATTGCCAGTCGTGCCCATGTTGTCCGTTTCCACCTGGTTATAACCGGGTTCGTCTCGTGATCAACAGCAGGATGCTGCCGACCAGGACCGTGAAGATACCCCCCATTGTAAACGCACCGGCAAAGCCATGACTGCCTGCAATGGTGCCAATAGCGGCGTACATCGGCAGTGCAAAACCGTTCAGTGCGAGGCTGGCGATTGATCCTATGGTGGCGCGGGCCTCGTCAGCCACGCGACGTTGCAGATAACCCTGCAGCAGGACCGACAACGCACCGTGGATGAAGAACACCGCGGCGAGACTCGCGACCACTCCCCAGGGACCGAGCCAGGCGAAAGTCGTCAGCAGGCCGCCCATGAACAGGTAGCAGGCGCACACGGAACCCAGACTGGCACCACGCCAGCGTTCGGCCAGTGCGGTACCGACGAGCCCTGGAATGGACAAGGCGCCGTAGAGCAGACCGATGGTGGTCACCGAAAAAGCGGCGGTTTCGTCGAGCAGCGGTCCGACGTATTCGTCGAGGGTTTCCGGAGCGACGCCGAGGAGGACCATCATGGCGATCACGACGACCATCCCTCGAGTAGCCAGTGACACTCGGGCGCCTTCAATGAGGGCGCTGAAAAACGTCTGGGCTTCGTCCTTCGGTTGGATCAAGACCCTGCCGGCAGGGAACCCTGTTGATGCAACCAGGGCCGCAAGCACACAAGTCAGGATTGAACCCGCGAACACGAGATTGAAGTCAGCTTCGGCAATGACGCCACCTGCCGCCAGTGCGGTGATCATGCCGGCTTGCTCAAATGCACTGCCTCGGCCGTAGACCCGTTCGAACAGATCGGTGCGATCAGCGGAAGCCAGTTGATCGTGAATGCAGGCTTCGGAAGCGCCGCTGAGATTCGCGCCTGCAAAAGCCCAGATGACAAAACCTGCAGCAAACCCGACGAAGTCGGGGAACAGCCACCAGGTGCCAAACGCTGCCGCCTTGACGATGCTGGCCATGATGAGGATGTACTGGCGGGGAAATCGGTCAGCCAGCACGCCAGTGGGCAACTCGAAGGCCATGGCTGCCGAGGACCAGATGATGAATAACCAGCTCAGTTCGAGAGGTGACAAGCCCTGGTCGAGCATGAAGATCGCATAAACCGGGTACAGCAGCACAAAGCCTTGCAGGAACTCGTGCAGATACCAGCGGCGAATGAAACGACTCAGATCGGCCGACCGATCACGCACGGCTGTGGACATGGCTGGGCACAGTGTTTAGTTTCGCTGGACTTGGCTGAAGGTGAATGGTGTGGAAATTGTACGAGTCTTTACCGGAGCGGATGGTGAAAGTCACTTTGAAGATGTGACTGTCGATCTGAAGGATCAAGGACCGATGGGCAGCATCTCGGAACTTTGGCGTGGCAAGGGCGTGATGTTTCGCGAGGTTTCTGGCAACTACGACCTCGACTTTCATACCGCCCCTCGTCGCCAGTTTGTCGTCAACCTGACGGGCAGTGTCGATATCGAGATTGGCGATGGCACTGTAAGGCGGATGGGCCCCGGTTCGATTCTGCTGGCTGAAGACACCACCGGCCGCGGTCACAAGTCCCGCAATGTTGCCGGCCAGCCTCGCCAATGCCTCTTCATTCCCCTCGAGAGTTGATGACATGACTTTAGAAATTCATCAGATTCCCTGTCTGGACGATAACTACGGTTATCTGGTACATGAACCAGCCAGTGGGCTAACCGCCACCATCGATACTCCGGATGCCAACGCGATCAATGTGGCGCTGGCGGCGAAAGGCTGGCGGCTTACTCACATCCTCAATACCCACCACCACTTTGATCATGCCGGCGGTAACGAGGCACTTAAGGCGAAGTGGGGTTGCACCGTCGTCGGAGCGGATAACGATGCTTCCCGCATTCCTGGCATCGACGTTCGGCTCAAGGACGGTGACACCTATGCGTTCGGCCAGACCAAGGCCGTTGTCATGGAAGTTCCCGGCCATACCACGGGGCACATCGCGTTCCACTTTCCTGATGAAGGTGTGGCCTTTGTGGGTGATACCTTGTTTGTGCTCGGGTGTGGCCGATTGTTCGAGGGAACCGCAGAACAGATGTGGAACAGTCTGACTAAAATCATGTCGATGCCCGACGACACGGTGCTGTATTGCGCCCATGAATATACGCAGTCGAATGCACGCTTTGCGCTGTCGGTTGATCCCGACAACGCCGACCTGATTGCACGCAATGCGGAAATCAATGTCCTGCGCGCCGCGGGTAAACCGACGGTGCCGACAACACTGCGGCGCGAAAAATCGACCAATCCGTTTCTGCGGGCGGCAGATGCGTCGCTGCAGCGCAATCTTGATCTGACAGGTGCGCCACTGTCCTCGGTGTTCGCAGAGACCCGTCGCCGCAAAGACCGGTTCTGAGTCAGTGTGACTACCGAAGAACGCCATGGCGTGATCTATGGCGTCGTGGCCTATCTGATCTGGGGTGTCATCCCCATCTATTTCATGGCCGTGCGCTTTGCCTCGGCGCCAGAAGTGCTGGCGCATCGCATCGTCTGGTCGGTCATCCTGTTGGCCGGCTTGTTGACTGTCCTGGGACAGATACGATTGGTGATGCAACTTCCGCGTCGGCTCGTATTCGGGCTCGGGGCAAGCAGTCTCCTGCTGGCCAGCAACTGGCTGATTTATGTGTGGGCTTTGTTCCATGGACGGATGATCGAGACCAGCCTCGGTTACTACATCAATCCGCTGGTAACGGTGATGCTGGGGGTGGCGGTGCTGGCAGAACGACCCAGTCGCTGGCAGTGGATCGCTCTGGCGATTGCTGCCATCGGGGTAGGGCACGAACTCCTGGTACAGGATCGGATACCCTGGGTGGCGCTGGGTCTGGCCCTCAGCTTTGGTTTATACGGGTTGCTGCGCAAACAGCTGGGAGTGGCTTCTCTGCCAGGTCTCGCCGTCGAAGTGCTGTGGTTGATGCCTGCAGCACTGGTCTATCTGGCATGGAACTATTTCGAAGACGGCAAGATGATCGTGTCCCACACGTCAGCACAGTGGTCGCTGCTGGCCGTCGGGGGCCTGGTGACGATTTTACCCTTGCTCGCTTTTGCCGCGTCGACGATGCGCATTCCCCTCACCATCCTCGGCTTCTTGCAGTACCTGTCACCGTCCATTGCCCTGGTGATCGCCATCCTGATGTATGACGAGCACATGCGACCGGGTCAGCTCCTGACGTTTGCCTGCATCTGGCTGGCGCTGCTGATTTTCTCCGGCGAGGGTCTGTATGATCGATATGATCGATATGATCGAAGGTGTCATCAGCGACGAGGAAAACCAGCGTGATCACGCTCTTTACGATGGAAAGGGAATACCCCTACGGAACGCTGCGCTCAACCAACGGAAGCAAGACCAAGGTGGTGCTCGAAGAAAAGGGTCTGCCTTACGTGGTGCAGACAGTCCGGCCTGGCGACGTGTGGAAAAAGGTGCCGGAAGTGCTGCGATTTCATCCGCTGGGCAAAGTGCCGTGGATCACTGATGGTGAGGAGGTCGTTTTCGATTCGACGGTCATCAACGAATACCTCGAAGAAGCGTATCCACTGCCGGCGCTGTTGCCAAAGCACCCGGTCATGCGGGCTCGCGCACGCGCGCTGGAAAATTTTGGTGATGAGGGGGTTCTCTCTACACACCTGCCGATGATCTGGATGCCCTGGTGGTCCCCCCCGGATCAACGTGATGAGGCGAGCATGGAACGTGGGCGTGAACGCTTGCGCACCCAGATATTTCCCTTTCTCGAGCGGGAGCTGGCTGACCGTGAGTATCTTTGTGACGAGTTTTCTCTTGCGGACATTCCGTTCATGGCGGTTGCCATGGTACTGACAGTTGATGGCATGGATCTGAGCGCTTTTTCACTGGTGTCGGCGTACTTGCAGCGATTGCGTAGTCGTCCCAGTTATCGGGTGATTGATCCACGAACACCCATTGCAGAATCGGCGGGGAGAGCTGGATCATGAGTGCTTTGCTTGGCAAGGTGGCGTTCATAACGGGCGCAGGGTCGGGAATCGGTCGTGGTACTGCGCTACGACTGGCGCGGGAAGGCGCGGACATCTGCATCCCTGATATTGATCAGGACGGTGCCCGTGAAACAGCGGACTACGTGACCCAGCTCGGTCGTCGGGCTCTCGTGTTGAAGGCTAACGTCGCGTCTCAAGTGCAGATCCAGAAGGCCGCACAGGATTGTGTATCGACGTTTGGACGCCTCGATATCGCCGTGGCCAATGCCGGGATTGGTCGCGGCGGTTCGGTGCTCGACATGTCGCTGAAACACTGGCAGGACCAGCTCGACGTGAATCTCACCGGGGTATTCCTGACCGTTCAGGCGGCAGCGCAACAGATGGTCAAGCTTGGCTCCGGTGGCCGCATTGTCTGCATTTCATCGCTTGCAGCGCTCAACACCAGTGCATCCATGTGGGCGTACTCCGCGACCAAGGTCGGTGTGCAGATCATGGTGCGAGGCTGGGCACAGGACCTGGGCAAACATGGGATCAACGTCAATGCGATTGGCCCTGGTGTCATTGAGACACCACTTGCCGCGGGGCTCGCGGGTGAACGGGATGGCTCGATTCGAGGGGCGCTGGAGTCACGTACACCCGTTGGTCGGGTGGGTCAGCCGGATGATATTGCAGGACTGGTGAACTTCATGGTCGGGCCGGATGGCACGTTCATGTCGGGAAGCTACGTCGTCATGGATGGTGGGTTGCGTGACGCTCGTGGCGGATGGGAACCGGATTCATCTGCTGCAGAAGAGATGCAGCGCCTGCAACAGCGATCAGCGGAGCGCGGGATACGGATGCAGGGATTGCTCGACGATCGCGATTGATCCCAGACCTTTTAGAAGTCAGCTGTTCCGGTCATCTGATCGGCTTTGCGCATGGCCTGCTGAAGTGAGGCGAGGGTGCGCAGCAGCGGCTTGTACTTGGAGTACGGCGGCGGCATGTTGGTGATGGCTTGTTCTGCACGACCTTTGGATTCGTAGATACCGAGGATCAAGACGAAGAAGAGGCGGTCACCGCTGGCAATACGCGCTGCGGACAAGCCACGCAGATTGTGTTCCTCAGCGTAAGTTTCAAGAAACTCCTTGCTCGAGACCGCCATGATCTGAGCCACCCAGAATTCGCCGGGCAGATCGAGCAGCGAAGTTGGCTGATCAGGTACGAAGGCCAGGCGCTGAAAATCCGGCGCATTGGGGTCGACGGCCGCGGCCGCGGCCACGGGAGCTGGCTCTGGATCAGGCGTAGCGTCGATGTCTGCCGGGGCGTCGGTAACCGGCACTGCATCCTCAGGAATGACCGTTGCCTCGGGTTCGGCAGTTGTAGTGATTTCGGTTTGTTCAGGCTCGACCGCGACCGGCGCTGGTGGTGGTGGTGTTGGTGGTTGCGTTGGTGGTACAGGTGCGGCCGATACGTCATCCGTCGATGGAGTCTCGACCGGTGCGACTGCATCCGCCGCGACACTCTCTAATGGCATGCCCGCTTGAGAATCCAGCGGCTCGCCAGAACTCGATGTACCAGAACTCGATGCACCAGCACTCGATGCAACAGGCGCGATCGCCTCGGATTGGATATCGGGAAGCGGTGTTGAAGTTTCCTGCGGTACCGTGGTGGTTTGTGTACCAAGCAGTGCATCAGCGGAGACACCGTCGCGCGCACAAGACCAGCGACCCGTATCAGTTGCCTGAGCGCATCGCCAGTCATCCGCGGGTTCTGCTGCACCGATGGCACTGGCTGTCAGTAGACCCACGAGTGCGGTAAGCAACAACACTGGAAAGAGGTGATGCGACCGGGCATTCATTGAGCCTGTCATGGGCATAACACTGGGGTGTCCGTTGATGGCGCGTTACTTTGCACTGGCCCTTCTGGACTGTCAAAGGACCCGTGCCAAGGACCCGTCGATTCATCGGCGGGTGTAGTGAACGCTGCCATGCGGCACGTCCGCATCGCAGGTGAGGTGGCTTGTCAGTCCGGCCTGATTGCGTCGCACGCTGCGTTTCGTCATCATTCGGGAACCTGGTCGGTTCAGAATCCCGGACGCCACGAGGTTGTGACGATGTCAGGTATGGAGATGGGGTAAAGCTGTAACCATGAGTGAACTCTTTCCGTCTGCCGCCACGTTGACCGACTATCAACGGGTGCCTCGCATCCTGCGGCTCAATATTGCCGGCCGGCCAGTCGATTGGGTGAGCTGGCAGGAAGCCGTGTGTCTCTATGCACGCGACATTGTCGTCTGGACTCTCGGACAACCCGTCCTGCGCATTCGTGGTGGTCACTCGCGATTCGACGGATTGCAGTCGAGCATCGAAGTACACTCCATCATTGCCTGCGACGGCCGGGTCCTGCCACCTCCGGCAGGCGTCCCACCGCTGACGAACCAGGCGTTGTTTGTCCGTGACGGCAATACCTGCCTGTACTGCGGTCAGCAATACAGCGATGGCGATCTGACTCGAGACCACGTTGTGCCAGCAAGCCGTGGTGGTCGGGATCAATGGGATAACGTGGTGGCTGCGTGCCGTCGCTGTAATCACCTGAAAGGTAATCGTCTGTTGCCAGACTGTGGCTTCGAACTGATTGCGTTGCCCTACACACCCAACTTCGCTGAATATCTGGCGCTGACCAATTCCGGTCGGATCCTCGGCGATCAGATGGACTTCCTGAAACGCAGTTTTACCTCGAATAGTCGCTTGCGGCACTGAGGTAACTCTGATCAATTCGCTCCTGCGAATTGATCATTTCGGAACACTGCGTGTTCCTCGCCCCTCTCCATGAAATGAGGCCCTGCGTTTCACGCATGAAAAATGGTGTTGCATCCATGCACCACTGAGGAAGGTCTGATTAATCAGACCTTCCTCAGTGCCGAAATGACGTGGGCAACACAGGCTGCCAGACGTCTCGCGGTTGGCAAATGGAGAAATTCGTTAGGGCCGTGTGCGTTGGACGCCGGGCCAAGTACGCCGGTCACCATGAACTGGGTTGACGGGAACGCTTCACCCAGCATGCGCAAGAACGGAATCGTTCCGCCCATCCCCATGTAAAGGTTCGGTTTTTCGAAACAGGTCAGCGATGCCGATTGCAGCGCGCGATCAAGCCATGGAGCGAATGAGGGGGCGTACCAACCCGTCTGCGGAGTTTCCACGCTGAATTTTACGTCTGAACCATAGGGCGGATCCCGCTCAAGCCGTTCTCGAACCGTGGCGGCGGCCTGGTTTGCGTCGAGTGTCGGCGGCAGGCGAAACACCAGTTTCAACTCAGTGGTTGGCCGCAATGTGTTACCCGCATCCCTTGGCAACGGCGCACCACCGATGCCCACTGTTGCCAGGCTGGGTAACCAGGCATTGGCGATAAGTGCTTCGTATGGGTCAGGGGTTTCCGGACGTGTTGAGCCTGACCACGGGAACTTGTCGATAACGCTATGGCCGAGTTCATCGGCGACTGCCCTCAATTGAGCGGCAGCAGCGGCAGGCACCTGGACGTGCAGCTCCGGTAATAACGCACCATCCGTGCCTCTCTCTATGCGCTCCAGAAGTTGCCGGATGATCCGGAAACTTGAAGGGACGATCCCGCCTGCAGCACCCGAATGCTGACCCTCGGTCAACACCGATACCGACAACACCCCGGGTAACATGCCGCGCAATGACGTGGTGCTCCACAGGCGATCGTAGCTGCCACATTCCGCGTCGAGGCAAACCAGCAGGTCCGGTGTGCCGATACGCCCGGCAAGCATCTGCATATAAAAGGGCAGGTCATAACTGCCACTCTCTTCACAACCTTCGATCAGCAGCAGGCAGCGCCCGTGTGGCCGATCGTGGTGCTGCAGCGAGCTGATGGCCGACAAAGCAGCAAACACCGCATATCCATCGTCGGCGCCCCCGCGGCCGTATAACCGGTCACCATCCAGCACGGGTTCCCATGGTGAAAGCCCAGCACGCCAGCCGGTGAATTCCGGTTGTTTGTCGTAGTGGCCGTAGATCAGCACGTTACCGTGACCATTGGCAAAGGCAGGCACTTCGACCAGCAGCGTCGGAGTTCGTCCGGGCAGTTCGACGATCTCGACGGACAGGCCGGCGATACTGGTCTGCTGCCTGCACCAGTCGGCCAGCAGCTTTACTGCCCGATGCATGTGGCCGTGGCTCATCCAGTCCGCGTCGAACGCAGGCGACTTGTTGGGAATGCGGATGAAGTCGTGCAGAACGTCGACGATCTGTTTTTGCCAGAGGGTATCAATGAACTTGGTGTGCACTGGGGGTTATAGCCTTAATTCGACGATAATAGGTAAAGATGCAGATAAACAAGCCAGCAGGAGGTCTCCTGTAGGAGCGGTCTCCGACCGCGATTGTTGGGAAAATCGAAGATCGCGATCAGGAGATCGCTCCTACAGCATCCGATAACTTCGCCGGTCGTGACCCAACGGTTTCGTTTCCGCTGTTAGCCCTACCCTCTCCCCAGTCAGTCGTTTCGAAGCTTCGAATACCCTCCGCAGCTTTCTTGGCAGCAGTATGTTGTCCAATAGAGGTTAATCGAAGCCTTTGACACAATCGTACTCGAACTGCCAGTCATCGCGTTGCATGGCCAGTTCCGGCAGCAGGCGATAGCGCAGTGCCAGCCCCCAGTTGCTGGCGAGGCGGCGTATTGGGTTTCGCTCTGCATGTCCGGCGGCAAGTACCTGCAGGTGGGTCCGGAAGCGCAGGGCGCGTGGTCTTCGAAACCGCTCGTACTCACCCAGCGCGGTAGGCAGGTGGTCGTCGTAGAGGGCCAGCATGCGCGCGATCACCCAGGCGTCTTCCACGGCCAGCGCGAAGTCCTGTCCGCCGAATGGTGGCAACGGATGAGCCACATCACCCATCAACACATGTTGATCGGCCCACCAGTCGGGACTCCACTGCGTTGTCACGACAGGTGTCCAGTTGAGCGCGTCGAGAATCCTGAGACGTTTTTCGGTGTGTTCTGACGCCTTCGGCTCGTTACGCACGAGCACGGTGCAAGTGCCTTCCCGCACTGGAATCTGCCGGGCATAACACCCGTCGTCGCTCCAGTTGATGAGCGGGCCACCGGTCTGGTCCAACCACGCAACCGCAGTTTCCCAATCCGTCGACGAAGATGCATGGAGTGCAGGAAAAGCGCGGGTAGCGTGGTTGCCAGATTCTGTAATCAGCACGACATCTGCAGGTTCTGGCGCAGTGCCATTCTGGCCGTGCATGACAACGCTTTTGCTGGCCAGCACCTGATCCAGCAGGTGAGCCAACGTCTGCGTGTGGCAATGCACATGGGTTGAGCCATAGCGCTGTTCAACAAACGGACCCAGGGGTCGATTCACCAGCCCATAACCGGTCGATGCAGTGCGGTAGAGCTCGGACATTGGCAGGTAGGTGATGTCATCCAGCGCCGCCCTGAGCCCCAGTGCAAAGAGGATGCGCGTGGCATTGGGTGGCAGTTCGACCACCGGCAGTCTGTCGACCTCACCGGTATCGAATAGGTGAATCTCACCGAGACCGGCATGAGCACAACACAGTGCCGCAATCTGACCCTGCAGGCGACGGCCGATGACGTGAACGCGCATGGATTTCTATCCCGGATGAGTGACACGACGCCAGCGTGTGCCGTCTCGTGAATCTTCAAGTTCGATACCCAGGCGGAGCAGTTCCTGTCTGATCTCGTCAGCACGCTGAAAGTTTTTTTGTCGACGGGCTTCGTTGCGCGCTTCGATCAACCCATCGACGGCGGCGCTGTCGAGAGATTCGGTATCCACACCTTTGAACCAGTCTTCCGGAGACTTATCCAGGAGCCCAAGCAACCAGCCACCGGCCAGCAGGGAGGCTCTCAACTGCTGCGCCTGTGCCGGATCGTTGGCGCGATTCATCGCCGAAGCAATGGCATGCAGCGCGGCCAGCGCGCCGGGTGTGTTGAGATCGTCGGCGAGCGCGGCAACCACTTCGTCCGGCCATTGGCTGGAGTGTTGGTAATCGACGGAAGTATCGTCACCCGGCACATCACGCAGCGCCTGGTAGAGCCGGTTCAGTGACGCCTGTGCCTGGGCAATGAGGTCCGCTGACCATGCCAGTGGTGAGCGGTACTGTCCTGACAAGAGTGCGTATCGCAACAATTCAGGTGGGTGGCGCCTGCGCAGATCGATGATCCGCTCGATGTTGCCCACGGATTTGGACATTTTTTCCTGGCCAAGCGTCAGCATGCCGTTGTGCAGCCAGAAATTGGCCATGCGCGGCGTCCCGAGAGCGCAGCGACTTTGTGCTGATTCGTTTTCATGGTGTGGGAAAATCAGATCGGAGCCACCACCATGGATATCGATCTGTGGCCCAAGGTGAGTAAGGCTCATCGCCGAGCACTCGATGTGCCAGCCAGGACGGCCTCGCCCCCACGGGCTGTCCCAGCCCGGCAATTCGGGCGTGGAAGGTTTCCACAGAACGAAGTCCTTCGGGTCTCGTTTGTACGGTGCAATGTCGACCCGTGCACCCGCGAGAATGTCGTCGAGACTGCGTCGTGACAAGTGACCGTACGCCGGGTCACTGGTCACGCTGAACAGGACATGACCTTCCGCCTCATACGCATGCCCTTTGGCTATCAGTGTCTGGATCAGCGTGATGATCTCGGCGATGTGATGGGTGACACGTGGTGCGACGGTAGGGGGCAGAACCCATAACGCTGCCATGTCCTCCTCAAAAGTCAGCGTGTAGCGATCGGCGAGTTCCTGGATTGGCTCGCCATTTTCCAGCGCCTGTCGATTGATCTTGTCATCGACATCGGTAATGTTCCGGGCATAGATGACTTCACTGTACCGCGTGCGCAAGAGGCGGATGAGCACATCGAAGACAACGGATGGTCTGGCATTGCCAATGTGTACGTAGTTGTAGACCGTTGGACCACAGACGTACATCGTGACACGGTCTGGTTGGAGCGGCTCAAAGATCTCTTTGCGGCCAGTTGCCGTGTTATGCAGCTTGATATCGATAGACATGTCTTGTCCTGCAATCAGATAGGCGGAAAATCAGGTGGTTGTACAGCGACGCCGTCGGCTCGCTGTCAGGTCAGCAGTGGCAACAACAACGCAGGATGGTAGGCGCAAGGTCGCGTTTGGCTTGGCGAATGTGGGTGTAGGGCGATTTCATGACAGCAGTATATCAGGCGGCTGACAAACTTCCTGAGTCGAGAACATCGACGATTGCTGCTCCGAAGAATACCTGCCGCCACAGTTCATGGCTGATCCCCGACTACACGGACGTTTTGTCCATCCACTTCCAGATAAAAACAGGTTGGGCGATTGGTGTGGCAGGCTGCACCGGTTTGTTGAACGGTGAGCAGGACGGCATCACCATCACAGTCAAAATGCATGGTAACCAGTGTCTGCAAGTGGCCTGATGACTCGCCCTTGCGCCAATAGGCACGACGGCTGCGCGAGTAGTAGGTCGCAAAGCCGCTGGCCAGGGTCATCTCGATGGCCTGCCGGTCCATCCAGGCCAGCATCAGCACAGCCTGGCTGTCGACGTCCTGGGCAATGGCTGCGATCAATCCGTCAGCGTTGTAGGGCAGAGCCTTGAGCACTTCTCCCAATGGAACCGAATGTCCATCGGCTGCCCTTTCCAGGTCAGTCAGCAGCGCCATACCGACTCCGCAGAAAATCGAACGTGGCGCGCAGGCTCATGACCTCGCCACCCTCCGGGCGACCGGCACGGCTGCGCGTGTTGAAGGCATTGGTATCAAAATGCACCCATTCGGTGTCGCCTGTGAACTTGCGCAGGAACAGCGCGGCCGTAATGGCACCACCGAAGGGTGACGATGGCGAGTTGACGACATCGGCGACGTTGGAGCGCAACATGTCAGCGTACGGAGCATGCAGAGGCAGCCGCCAGACCGGGTCATCCTGACGTACGCCTGCGTCATACAGCGCTGCTGCTGTTTTGTCTGAGGTTGCGAACATGGCGGATATTTCCGCTCCTACAGCACTTCGTGCTGCACCTGTGAGGGTTGCGAAATCAATCAGCAGGTCAGGTTTTTCCTCGCATGCAAGGCTCATGGCATCGCACAGAATCAGCCGCCCTTCGGCGTCGGTGTTGTCTACTTCGATGGTGATACCGCCATAGCTGCGGATCACGTCCCCGGGGCGATAAGCGTTACCAGCGATGGCATTTTCAACGGCAGGCACCAGCAACCGCAGACAAACGGGCAAACGCTCCGACATGATCAGCCGTGCCAGACCGAGCGCGATCGCCGCACCACCCATGTCCTTTTTCATCC